>CALKUJ010000001.1 GCA_937996825.1 uncultured Polynucleobacter sp.
CATAAGATATCGCAACCAGGAAAAACTTGTGAAATTGATTGTCCGATAATCTGTTTTGCACTCAGCGCGAAAAGCACTTCTGCCCCTGGGTTGGCATAAGTGACTTTAAGGTGGTCATCTAAAAGAATGACCGCTGTTGCAAGATGCTCAAGTCCAGCAAAAGAAGAAGGCGTATTTTGATTCATAGTTTCTAATAAGCAACCTGCGTGCCAAGCGCGTGCCTGAGTAAAGTATTGTTGGCATAAGGTCTACCTTACTCCTTATTAGTTATTATGTGCACTATTTTAGTGCATTAATTTCTTTTTTAAGAAGCTCAATATTTTTTTCGTGAAGTAAAACATCTGAAGGTTGTTGAGACTTTGCGATGCTGAGTGCTTTTTGTTCTAGGTCTAATTCATTCAAGAGGATTTGTTTGCGCTTATCATCTCTGCGTTCTTGAGTTTGTGCATCAATGCTCGCAATTTCTTTTGGCAGTTCTTTCTTTGGTGCTTTGATGGAGGTATCTCTCGCTTTTGGGTTTACGTCTTTAAACACTAATTGGCAGGGGGTTTCTTGATGTTTGCTGTTGCCATCCATAAACACAATTTCGCCAGATTTTTCTTTGCACTTATAAATATCTGCATATGCATGCAGACAATTAACACTGATAAGCGTCGCAAAGCAGAGGGTGAATTTTTTCATTTGACTAACTTTGAAAGTGATTTTGTTCCAGTCTAGGGGCAATAAAAGTGGCTGGCAAATTAAGGATTGTTAAACGATAGACGTAAAAAAGGCGGGTTTCCCCGCCTTTTTTGACTTGCTAATGAAAAACTAATTAGCAGCTATAGTACAAACCAAACTCAGCTGGGTGTGGTGTCATACGTAGCTTGTTAACTTCTTCCATTTTCAATGCGATGTAAGCATCGATCCAGTCATCAGAGAACACGCCACCACGAGTTAAGAACTCACGGTCTTTGTCCAAGTTTGCTAATGCTCCTTCTAATGAAGCACAAACTGTTGGGATCAATGCGTCTTCTTCTGGTGGAAGATGGTACAAGTCTTTAGTTGCTGGTTCACCTGGGTGAATCTTGTTTTGAACGCCATCAAGACCTGCCATCATCAATGCGCTAAATGCCAAGTATGGGTTAGCGATTGGATCTGGGAAACGAGCCTCAACACGACGTGCTTTGTCAGAATGTACGAATGGGATACGGATTGAAGCAGAACGGTTTTTAGCTGAGTAAGCTAATTTAACTGGCGCTTCAAAGTGTGGAACCAAACGTTTGTATGAGTTAGTACCTGGGTTGGTAATCGCGTTTAATGCTTTAGCGTGCTTGATAATGCCGCCGATGTAGTAAAGCGCGAAATCGCTCAAACCAGCATAGCCGTTACCAGCGAACAAGTTTTTGCCATCTTTCCAGATTGATTGGTGAACGTGCATACCAGAACCGTTATCGCCAGCGAAAGGTTTAGGCATGAATGTCGCTGTTTTGCCGTATGCGTGAGCTGTATTTAACACAACGTATTTAGTAATTTGTGTCCAGTCAGCGCGTTCTGTCAATGTGCTGAATTTAGTACCGATTTCACATTGACCAGCAGTTGCCACTTCGTGGTGATGTACTTCAACAGGTACGCCCATTTCTTCAAGTGCGATACACATTGCTGAACGTACGTCTTGTAATGAATCGACTGGAGGAACTGGGAAATAACCACCTTTAACGCCAGGACGGTGACCAGTGTTACCACCTTCGAATTT
>CALKUJ010000002.1 GCA_937996825.1 uncultured Polynucleobacter sp.
CCCTTGTTTGGAAAGGCACTTCGGTGCCTTTTTTTATTTCCTCATGAAAATCACTAAAGTAGCTTCAATGCCTTTAGTTTTTGTGATTCGCCTGCTACATTGGTTTTTTACTAAACTAATTTAGCAACCTCAATGAATATCAAAAAATTAAGAATTTCATTATTTGTAATTTGCGCACTCACTATCAGCATTGCCCAAGCCAATAATGATTGGCCAAGCTACGGCAGAGATCTGAGCAACCAAAGATACTCTCCAATTAAGCAAATTAACAAAAGTAATGTGGCTGATTTAGCCCCAGCATGGACTTATAACAGCGGCGTAAAAGCAACATTTCAATCAACACCTATCATTGTTGGTGAAGTGATGTACTTATCACTACCATTCAATCATGTCGTTGCGTTAAATGCCAAAACTGGTCAACAGTTATGGCGCTACAACCATCAACGTACCTGACACCGTTGGTTATGCTGTCCCAGAGCTTTATGGCAACTTCATTAAAACTTTGCGTGAGCGCATTCCAAATTCCGATAAAGCCATTTGGTCAGTGCATTGCCACAATGACTTGGGCATGGGCGTGGCTAACTCATTGGCAGGCGTCAAGATTGGTGGAGCTCGTCAAATTGAGTGCACCATCAATGGCTTGGGTGAACGTGCCGGTAATACTTCTTTGGAAGAAGTTGTGATGGCCATCAAAACCCGCAAAGACTACTTTGATTTGTCAGTGGGTATTGATACGACCCAAATCGTGCCAGCGTCGAAGATGGTTTCTCAAATCACAGGTTTTGTGGTTCAGCCGAATAAAGCGGTGGTCGGGGCCAATGCCTTTGCTCACGCCTCCGGTATTCACCAAGATGGCGTCTTAAAAGCTCGTGATACCTACGAAATCATGCGCGCTGAAGATGTGGGTTGGGCCGCCAATAAGATCGTGTTGGGCAAATTGTCTGGCCGAAATGCATTCAAACAGCGTTTGCAAGAGTTGGGTATCGAGTTGGAGTCTGAAGCTGATATGAACGATGCCTTCTCTAGATTCAAGACCTTGGCTGATCAAAAAGCTGAGATTTATGACGAAGATATCACGGCAATTGTGGGGAATAACGCTGAAGAGGCTAGTGACCACTATCGTTTTATCTCAATGTCACAAAGGTCGGAGACGGGTGAGCGTCCTTTTGCCAAGGTTGTTTTCAAGTCTGGCAAAGATGAGTTCACCTCTGAGGCTGAAGGCAATGGCCCAGTCGATGCAACCTTGAATGCCATTGAATCCAAGGTCAAAAGCGGTGCTGAGCAGTTGTTGTACTCGGTCAATGCGATCACGACCGGGACTGAGTCTCAGGGCGAGGTCACGGTGCGCCTTGCCAAGGGTGGGCGGATTGTGAATGGCGTCGGTACCGATCCAGACATCGTGGCCGCCTCTGCCAAGGCTTATTTAGCGGCTTTGAACAAGTTATACGACCCAGCTGCCCAGAAATTGAACGCTCAGATGGCTGTTTAGGGCTAAATAGGCTATAATTTCGGCACTTTATGGGAATTTCCCTAAAAGTGCCGAAGTGATTAATTCAATCTTGAGTTAATAGCTTTTGGGTTTTTTCAACAATTCGCACGACATATCGGGTAAGAGTCCAATTATTCATTGAATCTCAAGCTCGTTTGTTCGCAAGTATGGAGTTTAAAAATGGCTATTCTTACAGCTGAAAAAGCCGTTATTGTTAAAGATAACGCACGTGCAGCAAATGACACAGGCAGTCCTGAAGTTCAAGTTGCTTTGTTAACTGCTCGCATCAATGATTTAACACCTCACTTCAAAGCAAATTCTAAAGATCATCACAGCCGTCGTGGTTTGTTGAAGATGGTTAGCCGTCGCCGTCGTTTGCTCGACTATTTGAAGTCAAAAGATTTTGATCGTTATCGCGCTTTGATTGATAAGCTCGGTCTACGTAAGTAATTCCGACAATGCCTGCCTCAGTTTGACTTTGGCAGGCATTATCGTTTTGAGCGGTCGGTGGCTGCTCGTCGTACAGGACCCGTGTCATTCCAAAGACAGGTTAACTATTCTCTGAGCCTTTCTTTGGAATGGCATCCTTACTTCGCATAGCCTCCTAATTGCTCCAGTGCTGCCATAGCGCTGATTTTCTATGGCAAATGTTGATTGGAGATATACATAAATGACGATGTTTAATAAAGTAGTAAAGAGTTTTCAATGGGGTTCACACACTGTTCGTATGGAAACTGGCGAGATTGCTCGTCAAGCAGGTGGTGCAGTTTTAGTTGATGTTGATGACACAGTTGTTTTGGCAACAGTGGTTGGTGCAAAAAATGCCAAGCCAGGTCAAAACTTTTTCCCGCTCACAGTAGATTATTTAGAGAAGACATACGCTGCCGGTAAGATTCCTGGTGGTTTTTTCCGTCGTGAAGGCCGTCCTTCAGAGGGTGAAACACTGATCTCTCGTTTGATCGATCGCCCATTGCGCCCATTGTTCCCAGAAGGTTTCTTGAACGAAGTGCAAGTGGTGGTTCATGTGGTGTCAATCAACCCTGACGTGCCTGCAGACATTCCTGCATTGATTGGTGCTTCTGCAGCTTTGGCTGTTTCAGGTATTCCATTCAATGGTCCAGTGGGCGCCGCTCGCGTTGGTTATAAAGATGGTCAATACATGTTGAACCCAACACGCACTGAGCAAGCGACCAGCCAGTTAGATTTGATCGTTGCTGGTACTCAATCTGCCGTGTTGATGGTTGAGTCTGAGGCATATCAGTTGTCTGAAGAAATCATGTTGGGTGCGGTTGTTTATGGTCATGAGCAAATGCAAACAGCGATCAATGCGATCAATGATTTGGTGCGCGAAGGTGGCAAGCCTGAGTGGGATTGGCAGCCAGCTCCTAAGAATGAGCCAATGATTGCTAAGGTGACTGCTTTGGCTGAGGCTGGTTTGCGTGAGGCGTATCAAATTCGTCAAAAGCAAGCTCGTTCAACTAAGTTGAAAGAAGTAACAAATCATGTGATGGCCAAATTGGCCGAAGATGGTGAATTTGATGAAGTTGAAGCTGGCAACATCATGTTTGACATCGAAGCAAAGATTGTTCGCGGTCAAGTATTGAACGGTGAGCCACGCATTGACGGTCGTGATACTCGCACGGTTCGACCAATTGAAATTCGCACAGGCGTGTTGCCACGCACACACGGTTCAGCATTGTTCACTCGTGGTGAGACACAAGGTTTGGTGGTTGCAACTTTGGGTACGGCTCGCGATGAGCAAATCATTGATGCTCTAGAAGGTGAGCAACGTGATCGTTTCATGTTCCACTACAACATGCCTCCGTTTGCCACTGGCGAAACAGGTCGTGTTGGTAGCCCGAAGCGTCGCGAAATCGGTCACGGTCGTTTAGCTAAACGTGCTTTGATTCCAGTTTTGCCAAGCGCAGAAGAGTTTGCCTA
>CALKUJ010000003.1 GCA_937996825.1 uncultured Polynucleobacter sp.
TGGGCTCCATTGGCGTGTGGCAGGCGCACTTTGATTACTCCAAGGCACTGGAAGAGGACGGGGTCAAACCCACGCTCATCTCTGCTGGCAAGTTCAAGGTGGAGGGCAACCCCTATGTCCCCCTTGACGAGCAAGCGCAAGCATTCATGCAGTCTCGAGTTGATGACTACTACAACGCATTCGTGGAAGCTGTGGCCATCGGTCGTGGTGTCTCGGTCAACGATGTCCGAACAGGCATGGGCGAAGGACGTGTGCTTGGTGCAGACGCTGCCATGGCGCAAAACATGGTGGATGGCATTGCAAGCTTTGAAGATGTGCTCACCAAGATGCAGGCCAATATCCGGTCCACACCCGTGCGCAGTTCCTCGCGCCTGAAACAAGCGCGTGATGCATTGGCGCTGATCTAAGCCAGTACCTACTCACCTAACACCCTGTGTTCTTGCATCCCTCCGTTGAGGGGTGCGTTCAACTGCGACCCGTTGGTCGTTATCCCTGTCGCCGCCTTGAGTCATTTGGACCAGGCGGTTTTTTCATTTCTGGAGAAATACCAATGAGCAAGCAATTGCGTGAGCTTCAAGCTCGCAAATCAACTCTGGTCAAGGACGCACGTGCCTTGACCGACATCGCTGCCGCTGAGCAGCGTGATATGAACGAAGAAGAGGTCAGTGCTTTTGAAGCCCTGAAATCCAAGATTGAGGCAACCTCTGCCGCCATTGATCGTGAAGCTGCACTGATCGCCGAAGAGGCGCACATGATGCATACGGCTCATCTGCCCAATGCTTCCGTTATCACTGTGGTGGAGAACGCTGCTTCTGATCCCAAGCATGGCTTTAAAAGCGTTGGCGAGTTTCTCAAGACAGTGCGTCAGGCGCAAAACCCTGGCTCCTCGATTGATGATCGCCTGTTGATCGGTTCTGCGCGTAATGCAGCAGCACCTTCGAGCTTTGGCAGTGAAGGCTCTGCGCAAGATGGTGGCTTTTTGGTGCCACCTCAGTTCGCGCAGGAAATCTTCCAGTTGTCTCTGGGCGAGGATTCCCTGCTGCCGCTGACAGACAACGTGGAGATCACGGGCAACACCATGGCCTTCCCCAAGGATGAAACCACGCCATGGGGAAGCAACGGTATCCGAGCCTATTGGCAAGGTGAAGCCACCCCTGCGGTGAACACCAAACCCGTGCTCGGTTTGTCGACCCTGCGTCTCAAAAAGCTCATGGCACTTGTGCCAGTGACCGATGAGTTGCTGGACGACACCAATGCTCTGTCTACCTATCTGCCCGACAAGATCGCCACTTCCATTCGCTGGAAGACCAATGAGTCGATTTTGTTCGGCTCCGGTACCGGTGTTCCCGTTGGCTGTATGAGCAATGCAACCACCGTCACCGTGGCCAAGGAAACGGGTCAGGCAACGCAAACGCTCTTGGCTCAAAACTTGGCCAAGATGATTTCGCGCTTGCCACCAGCATCTTTTGCCAAGGCGGTTTGGATCGTCAACAACGATGTGTTGCCTGCCTTGTTCACGCTCACTTTGGGCAACTACCCGATCTACTTGCCGATGGGCTTGAATGTCGGTGGTATCCAAGTCTCTCCCTATGGCACCTTGCTGGGCCGTCCGGTGTTTGTCTCGCAACACGCGAACAGCTTCTCCGGTGCAGGCGATGTGTTGTTGGCTGACTTGTCCTACTACCAGACCATCACCAAAGCGGGTGGTTTGCAAACGGCCACATCGATGCATCTGTATTTCGATGCAGACCTCACGGCCTTCCGTACGACTTTCCGCATGGACGGTCAATCCAAGATTGCGGCACCCATTTCGCCTGCCAAGGGCAGCGCAACGATGTCGCCCTTTGTTCAACTGGGCGCACGTTGATCGTCGCTTCAACCATAAGGAGAAATTGAATGTTTCCTAATGCAAAAGGCAGCGAACTGTTCTCAGTTCTGGCCTCACTCGACCCTGTCAGCCAAGCTGCAGGCACTGCATCCACTGGGTGGGTATCGGCTGGTAATCATCACAGCTTGCTTGCGTTGATTCAAAGCGGTGTGCTTGGCACTGGTGCCACGCTCGACGCCAAGCTTCAGCAAGCAACTGATGCCTCTGGCACCGGAGCCAAGGATGTGGCTGGCAAGGCCATCACCCAACTGACTCAGGCGGGTAGTGGCTCTGCAAAACAGGCCATCATCAACCTGCGTCCAGAGGATCTTGATGTCAACAACGGTTACGCCTATGTTCGCCTCTCGGTGACTGTGGGCGTTGCCGCAAGTCTGACGGCGGCACAGTTGCTTGGCTTTAATCCTCGGTTTGCGCCGGGTGATGCAAGCAATCAAGCAGCAGTCGCGCAAGTCGTCTGATCCTGAGGGGAGAGCAATCGCATGCCCATGCAATTGATCACCCCTCCTGCAGGTGAGCCAGTCACTCTTCTTGAGGCCAAGGCGCACCTGCGGGTGGATTTCGACGATGACGATGGGTTGATTCAGGCATTGATCTCTGCAGCCAGACAGGCCGCAGAGACCATCACCAGTAGACAGTTCATGACTGCACGCTGGAAGTTGGTCCTTGATAGCTTTCCTGGTCCGAGCCTCATGGGGGTTCCTGCAGGTCAGCCTTTCACATTGCCTGGGCATGCCATCCTGATTCACAAGTCACCCGTTCTTGACGTGGTGAATATCAACTACCTAGACATGGGTGGTGTTTTACAAACCATGCCTCCAAGCAACTACGCGGTTGACTCAGCCTGCGAGCCTGCAAGGATCACTCCTGTGTTTGGGCAAATTTGGCCCATTTCATTGCCGCAAATTGGAGCGGTCAGTGTCACCTTTGATGCTGGATATGGGGATGCCTCAGCAGTGCCCGAGGGCATTAAGAGCTGGATCAAGTTACGCGTTGGTAGTTTGTATGCGCATCGAGAAGAAGTGGCAGCACTCTCCAGAGGGCGCATTGAACCTTTGCCATTTGTCGATGGTCTTTTAGACCCCTATAAGGTTTCTTTCCTATGAATCCAATCAGTGCGGGCATGCTCAATCGTCGCATCAAGGTCCAGCGCCCGAGCACCGTCAAGGACAGTCTGGGTGCGCCTTGTCGCGCTTGGTTGGATGTGGTGACCGTTTGGGCTGACATTCAACCCCTGTCTGGCAAAGAAGCTGTGATTGCCAACCGGATCTCGGCTGAATTGACGCACCAGATCACCGTTCGATTCCAACCGGTATTTGACAACCCTCAACAGGTTGCTCAGATGCGTGTGCTCTACAAATCTCGCATCTTCAACATTCACTCTGCGTTGAATGAGGACGAGAGGCGCACACAAATCATCCTTCTTGCATCGGAAGGTCTCGACGATGGCTAAGCGAGAGATCGTCAAGGTTGAAGGCTTGGCTGAATTGGCTCGGGCGCTTCGGGAGTTGCCAGATCGGGTGGCAAAGAATGGTCTGCGCGTAAGCGTCTATGCGGGTGCAAAGGTCATTCGAGATGAGGCAAGGATTCGTGCCCCAAAAGCAATCGCTTCTCTAGGACCTGATCAACCTCCGCCAGGCACATTGAAACGCTCGGTGATCATGAAACACATTCCTGAGCTCTCGAGCCTGACGCGACAGACCTTCTTTGTGACGGTTCGACATGGCAAGAAATACCGCAAGCAAGGCAAAAAGGGAAACCTGTCTCAGGACGCTTGGTATTGGCGCTTTGTTGAGTTTGGCACCCGAAAGATGAGGGCTAGGCCGTTCTTGCGACCTGCACTTGAAGCCAAAAGACGAGATGCGGTGCAAGCCATGAAAGACAGGCTGACAGAGCGCATTGAGCTCGAAGCAAAGAACCTGAACAGGAAATAGCGATGCAGGACTTCTACGACGCCATCAAAAACTTGGCGGCTGGAGAGGTCTACGCGCTTGTCGCAGCACAAGACGCTCAGTATCCAGCCATTGTTTACACACCCATCGTGCAAGAGCACATCTTTGGCCTCGATGGGCCACACGGCTTGCAGCGAGTTCGCATGCAAGTTGATACCTATGCCAGAACGTATCAAGAAGCGTTGCATCTTCAGGACCTAGTTCTTGAGGCGCTCCTGGCAGACAAAAGCACCATCGCCGATGTGCGAATGGGGCTCACAGATTTTGAAGATCAGGCCCGGCTGTACCGGGTGAGCGTGGACTACACCTATCACCGACAGGTGAGTTCAACCTAAACGTGGAGCTACACATGAGCAGCACAGCAATTACCGCACAAGGGATCACGATTTCCCGCTTTGGCACCACCACATTTGAGGTCATCCCCAACGTGGTGTCTTTTCAAGGTCCTGGTGGACAAGCCGCCGTGATCGATGTCACCAACCTTGCCTCCGCTTCCAAAGAAAAGCGGGTTGGCTTGCGTGATGAAGGTCAATTAACTTTGACCATGCACTACAACCCAGATGACTTGATTCATCAAGGACTGCGAACAGATCGAGCCAATCGTGTGCGTCGGCAGTTCAAGCTGACGTTTACCGACACCACACCAGCCATTTGGACGTTCTACGGCTATGTCACCACCTTCAGCGTGCAAGGTGGAGTGGACGCCGTGGTGCAGGCGTCCGTGACGATTGAGATTGATGGCGAAATTACCGAAGCTTGAGAGGAAGAAACACATGTTGACTCGTGAGCAAATATTGCATTGTGATGACCTCCCTCGAGAAATCGTCAAAGTCCCCGAGTGGGGAGGTGAGGTGCAGGTTCGCACCATGACGGGAACCGACCGAGATGCGTTTGAAGCCAGCTTGATTGGCAAAGAGGGCCGACTGGAGAACGTCCGGGCGCGTTTGGTATCTCTAGCCGTATGCGATGAGTCGGGCGATCGACTCTTTGGTGATGCTGATATTGCAGCACTGGGTGCCAAAAGTGCCAAAGCACTCGACCGCGTGTTTGCTGTGGCTCAACGACTCAATGGCATTGGTGCCGAACAGGTCGAGCAAGCAAAAAACGCCTAAAAACCCATCCGACACGACGCTTTGCATTCCGCTTGGCATTAGCTCTTGGCCTGCCAGTGCGTGAGATGCTGGCTCGGATGGGATCAGATGAGTTTTCAGAGTGGCTGGCGTACTACCAACTCGAGCCATTTGGGGACTACCGGGCTGATTACAGATCAGGTGTGGTGGCATCCACCTTTGCCAACGCGCATCGGGCCAAGGATGCTAGTCCATTCCGACCTGAGGACTTCATGCCCTTCATGGAGAAACAAGCGGCAACGCAAGACGTCAGTCTCAATGTGGCGAGATTCAAGGCCATGTTTGCGCATAAGGTGAAGAAGAACAATGGCTGATATTGGCTCCTTAGTCGTCAAACTCGCGGCTGAAACGGCAGAGTTTCGGGAAGATTTGGGCAAAAGTGCTCGGCTTCTTGAAAAGCACGCCGACGGCATGCGTTCCTCTCTCGAGCGGGTGGCAGAAGTGGCTAAAACCACCTTTGCCATTGCGGTGGGTGTGGAGTCTGTTGGCGCACTCAAGGAGCTGATCGCCCACACCCTTGAAACAGTGGCCGCACTGCAGGACTTTGCCGAACAAACGGGCGCAAGTGCGGTCGCTTTGTCAGGCTTTGCACCAGTGGCCACTATTTCTGGCGTGGCCATGGAGCAAATCAGCGTAGGACTGACCAAACTCTCCAAGGGACTCGCTGGGGTCGACGACGAGACCAAGGGGGCAAGCCAAGCACTGGCTTATCTGGGTATCAAGGCCAAGGACTCGGGGGGGAATCTCCGTGATCCTGCCGAAGTGATGAACGAGATTGCTCTAAAGCTCTCGGACTTTGAAGACGGTGCAGGTAAAACTGCCATCGCGCTGGAGTTGTTTGGAAAATCAGGGGCGACTCTGCTGCCATTCCTGAAAGATTTGGCAGCAAATCAGGACCTCAACATCCGCATGACCCAAGCGGAGATTGAATCCGCTGAGCAAGCGTCTAAAGCGTTGGGGCGCATGAAGGCAGAGCACAACTTTGTGGCTCAGACCATCGTCACAGCGGCTTTACCTGCAATGGAGGAGTTGGTAGGACAGCTCAAAGAGGTGGTTCTTGGGACGCACAACTCGGCTGAGGCCATGGTTCGCTTGCGAGACGATGGCACTCTCAAAGAGTGGGCCCAAGATGCTGCAGTCGGTCTGGCCATCGTGATCGATGCGATGCGCGGCCTGATCCAAATGGTCAAGTCGGTGATCGGCAGCTTTGAGGCTGTTTGGGCCGACATGGAGTTGTTGGGCACTTTCATTGCCGGGGGTAAGGGACTCAACCCCTTCTCGGATGAGAACCAGGCAACGCTCAAGGCCGCGCTTGAAAAGCGAAACGCGATTGTCGAAAAGGCCAATCAGAACTATGTAGACCTGTGGAAGATGCCGCTGCTGTCTGACGCGGTCAAATCACGATTTGATGCAATCAATAAGGGTGAGGCTGAGGCGACTGGTGGTGCTAAGCCAAAGCTGAACTACAACTCAGCAACGGGTGCGCTCACGGCTGGGGCAATGGCCCAAATTGAGAGCGATATCAAAAAGCTGCAGGGTCTGACAGATGTGGAAAGCGGCATCCTCAAAGACCGCCAAAAGATCATCGACCTGTACGAGAGTCAGGGCTACATCAGCTTCAAGGAAGCGAGTGAGGCTCGACTCAATGCTCAGCAGGACTTCACAGACAAGCTGGGGGATCTGTATGGCCAAGAAGAGACCATCCTCAAACGGGGGCTGGCCACGGTTGCCAAGACAACCCAGGACAAACTAAAGCTTCAAGACAAGCTCTCAGAAATCACCCTGCGCCGCGAAAAGCTCGAACGCGATGCCCAGCAATCCAACTTGGAGCGAGAGATCAAGTTGCCAGGGGAGACGCTCAAAGACATCCAAGAGCAAGTTGCCAGAAGCCAAAACCAACTGCGTGCCACCGAAGAGCAGATCAAGGTGCTCAAGGACAGCGGTGCTATCAGTGAAGTTGAGTCGCTCAAACGCCTCTCAGCGGCACGAAAGTCCAGTGCAGAAGAGTTGGCTGACTTTGCTGCAAAAGCAAGAGAGCTCGTGGAGGCAGCACCAGGAAACGATAAGTTGGCTGACTCCTTCAAGCGGATTGAAGAAGCGGCAAGGCAAGCAGCTGATGGTGCGCAACTCTTGGGTCAACGTGCATTTGAACTCGCAGATCCGGGGGCAGGCTTCTCTAAGGCGTTGCGAACCCTTGGTGAAGAGACTGAACAGGTGGGCAAGCAAATGGAGGCCGTTACCACCAGAGCGTTCAACGGGATGACCGATGCGTTGACCAACTTTGTCATGACTGGCAAGTTGGATTTTCGAACGCTTGCGACTTCCATCATTTCGGATCTGATTCGAATCCAAATCCAACGCTCGATCACTTTGCCAATGGCAAATGCATTGGGGGGTATGTTTGGATTTGCCAACGGTGGGGTCATGACCTCGGCTGGTCCGTTGCCATTGCGCACTTACGCAGGCGGTGGGGTTGCCTCGTCGCCTCAATTGGCGGTGTTTGGTGAGGGCTCTATGAATGAGGCGTATGTGCCTTTGCCAGATGGACGCTCCATCCCCGTCACGATGAGGCAAGGTGGATCAGGTGCTGGGGATGTATTCAACATCTCTGTCAATGTTGCCGAGGGAGGCACGACCTCCACGGCTGGCCAAGGTCAGGATTTGGGTCGCGCTATCTCGAGCGCGGTTCGACAAGAGTTGCTCAATCAAAAGCGTGCAGGCGGTTTGCTTGATCCCCGAAGGATGGGGTGATGGGAAGTCTTGAAGGAATGGATCAAGGGATATTCAATGGCTACCTTCACATGGATCCCATCCATTGGGGCATCGCTGAGCGTTAAACCAAACGTGCGACGCGTCTCTTTTGGCGATGGCTACGAGCAACGCTTGGCATATGGCATCAACACTCAGCCTGAGGTCTGGTCACTGGAGTTTCGGGGCAAGTCCACAAGCGACGCCTCTGCAATCGACAGCTTCTTGTGGGCACGAGGTGCGGTTCAAGCCTTTGATTGGACAACTCCGAGCGGTATCACGGGGAAGTTCACCTGTGAAGAGTGGAGTCGAACGATTGAAGAGCCAAACATAGAAAACATCCGCGCCACCTTCAAGCAGGTTTTTGATTTGTCATGACTTCCCAATCCATCACAACTGAAATCCAGCGTCTTGCACCAAGTGCTGTCATTGAGCTCTTTGTATTGGACTTGAGCCTCTTTAATGAGGGGGTCGTGCGCTTTCATGCGGGCACCAACGAGCTGCGCAGGCAAGTGGTCTGGCAAGGCAATGCCTATGAACCGTTTCCCATTCAGGCAGAAGGCTTTGAATTCAATGGCAACGGTCAAGTCCCAAGGCCAAAGCTCAAAGTGGCCAACGTCACTGGAAGCATCACCGCGTTGATCTTGTCATACCAAGACTTGGTGGGCGCAAAGATCACCCGAAAGCGCACCCTGGTCAAGTATCTGGATGGTGTGAACTTTGCCAGTGGGAGCAACCAGTCGGCTGACCCCAGTGCAGAGTTTGCAGACGATGTTTATTACATCGACCGCAAGTCACGAGAGACAAGGGATGTGGTTGAGTTCGAACTGGCCGCATCTTTTGACTTAGAGGGCGTGGCTTTGCCTCGCAGGCAAATCGTGCAAAACGTCTGTCCTTGGGGGTATCGAAGTGCAGAGTGTGGCTACACGGGCACAGCGTATTTCAACGCCAACGATGTGTCTGTCTCGCTCAAATCCCAAGATGCTTGTGGCAAGAGACTGAGTTCTTGTCAGAGGCGATTTGGCTCAAATGCTGAACTTCCGTTTGGCGGTTTTCCAGCCGCAGGATTGATCCGCTAATGCTTGATTCCAATAAACACCTAGCACTTGAACATGCGGCTCGTGAGTTTCCTCGGGAATCATGTGGCTTGTTGGTCGTTCGCAAAGGCAAGGAGATCTATGTACCTTGCCAGAACATTGGCGTGGGAACTGATCAGTTCGTGATCGATCCACAAGACTACGTAAAGGCTGACAAGCGAGGTGAGATCGTAGGGGTGGTTCACTCGCATCCGAATTTGCCAGCAACTCCGAGCCAAGCAGACTGCGTGGCCTGTGAAGCCAGTGGCGTGCCTTGGTTCATCGTGTCCTACCCCAACGGCCAATGGTTTGAACTTGGGCGCGCTTCTGGGTTATGCCCTCATCATGGGTTTTGGCGGTGCCATCATTTCCTTGCTGATCAGCAAGCCCATGGCCAAGTGGACTTCGGGTGTGCGCGTGATCGAGCAGCCCCAAAACGCCGACGAAGCCTGGATCGTCGACACCGTGCGCAAGTTGGCCGACAAGGCTGGTATCGGCATGCCCGAAGTCGGCATCTTCGAGGGCGACCCCAATGCCTTCGCCACCGGCGCCTTCAAGAACTCGGCCCTGGTGGCCGTGAGCACCGGCCTGCTGCAACGCATGAGTGACGACGAAGTGGAGGCCGTGCTCGGCCACGAGATGAGCCACGTGGCGAATGGCGACATGGTCACGCTCACGCTCATCCAAGGC
>CALKUJ010000004.1 GCA_937996825.1 uncultured Polynucleobacter sp.
CACCGTCGCGCCAACTGTTAACCCTTGAAAGCCCTCTATGCGTGAAGACCCAAGGTGCTGTGGCACCGGAACCTGCATCATCAATGCCGCTGGCATGTGCTGGTGCGGCCAGCAGTGGGATGGCGAAAAGATGTGTTTCACCAAGCACGAAGCGACGGCCGAAGTGCGAGCAAGCATGAAACATACCGAATTGGCTAAGGCGTCAACCGCAGTTTCTTGCATGGACGCTAACAACGGCTGATCGCTAACAAAAAATCTGCCCATGTCCATGATCAACGCGCTCAAAAATTTAGCTCTCAATGCAATTGGTGAGCGTGTGCGTGGCATCACGGGCTCGACGGCATCGTTGGATGATTTTGCTCTACCCAAAGGTGATGTAGGGTTGTTTGGACCAGATTCTGTAGCTTGGCAGGTGCATGCTGACTTCACCGCAATGATGGTGGGAGGCTTGTCATCACTCATCGTTCAGTCTTTGCACCCGCGTGCGCTGGCGGCTGTGTGGGATCATTCAGATTTTCGACATAAGCTTAAAGAACGCTTGGGACGCACTGCCTATTTTGTGGCGGCGACCACTTATGGCGGTGAAGCGATGGCGCTCAATGCCATTCGCCGAGTCAACACTATTCACGCTAGCATCCGAGGCGTTGACCTGCAAGGTCAGCCATACGTCGCTAATGAGCCCGAGTTGATTCGTTGGGTGCACATGGTGGAAGTTACGTCATTTTTAGCGGCCTACCAACACTTGGCCAAACAGCCTTTGTCACCACAAGAATGTGACAAGTACATTTGCGAAATGAACCGTGTGGCGTGCTTGTTGGGTGCGGTGAACTTGCCTTCGACTTATTTGACTACTCAACGCGAGTTATTGAGTTTTGCCGACAAACTTAGCTTTGATGGCCGCGCACAAGAGATTTTGCAAATCATTAAAGCCTATCCAGTGAAGTTCTTGGACAAGCCATGGTTGGCGCTTATTTTGAAATGCGCATTTGATGTCATGCCGCCATGGATCCTAAAACTCATACATCAGCCTCCCTCATGTGATGTGGAACAACAGATTACACGCTTGGCTATAAAAGCCACCGCTGAGCCCGTGCAGTGGATGCTCAATCAGCGGGGAATATCTGCCATTGCACGCGAACGTGCACTTGGAGGTTTGCGTCATGCTTAATGTGGCACTGTTCACAACAGACGACCAAATTGCAGACAAGGTGAGTCGAGCATTGTCATTCGCCTGTGCCAAAGTCGAGCAATTATCTTGGCAACCGAGCATAAGTGGCGGGGGGATGAGGAATCCACGTGATTTGATAGTGCTGCACCCTACCCAACTCGACAGCCAGCAGCGCTGCAATTTTGAACGTGTCGTGAAACTTAGCAACACCACGCCCAGCATCGCCATCGTTGCAGATCAACACGCTAACGAAGCTGTGCATTTGTTAAATGCCGGTGTCGACCGTATTTTGGTAGAACCCTTTGATGAACAACATTTTGGTGCGCTTGTACGGGCTTTAATGCGCAGGCGTCAAGGTCATGTGACTTCGGTCACTGAATATGGCTGCTTAAGCTTTGACCATGAACTCAAACAACTGCATGCGCACAATGTTGAGGTCGACCTCACAAAGCGTGAAGCTCAGGTCATTGATGTGTTGCTTAGACGTGTTGGGCAAATTATTTCTAAAGAAGAGTTTTTGCAAGATATGGATCCCGACAACATGGAGCTAAACAGTTCGGCCATCGAGGTGTACGTCCACAGAATTCGCAAGAAGCTTAGTCCTGATGTGCTGCCGATTCGCAACATCAAACGTTGCGGGTATTTTTTGCCTCGTTTCAAAAGGACTACTTAATAAATCTGTACAAAGTCATTTACACGCAGATGCGACAAGAGCTCAAGTCATCAAACTACGCAACTATTCGGACGCTTTGGCTATTGTTTATCTTTTCACTTATGTATGAATGACCAAACATCTTGCCTTGATCAACCACACGTCAATTAAGGACTATCGCTGCTACAAGCATTGACATCAGATTAGGTCTAGCTTTATGCCAAGTGTCTGTAGATATGCCTTCTAAATCTCATTCGACTCGGGTGACCCAGCGAGCGTAATTGAAAGCCAAAGTAAAATTACCGAGTAAGTATGCACACTGACTTAGATCTAAAAATCGCCGAGATTTATCGCCAGATTAGCGCCACATATTTACAACTAGAAACCGCACTCATCGCTATGGAAAACACCCCATCGCCAGAAAATCAAGCGGCCATAGCGCATTTCGACGAGACCTTGAATTTTTTAGTCGACCGATTGCTTGAGATTGAAGAGCAAGAAAACATTGCACCTTCATAAACCATGAATGAATATCAACAACATCCTGCCCAACAAACCCAAATGTTCGATACCGCTAACGACCTTGTCATTGGCAAAGGCGTCAGCTTTACTGGAACAGTGGCTGTGCCCAATCGGGCTGTCATCAATGGCACGTTCAATGGAGAACTGACTGCTCGCGAACTCATCGTAGAAGCTGATGGTGATATGTCGGGCACCAGCACAGCAACGGATATAGAAGTTAAGGGTGTTTTGAAGTCCACCGTCAAATGCAGCAATCTACTTACCATTCACGCCACTGGCACGATTGATGGCTCAATGGAGTATGGCGAAATCGTCATTGAGCGCGGCGGCAAATTTGCTGGCACGATGAAACAACGTTGAGTTTTGACAAACCACGCTGCCCAAGCCAGACTTAGGCGAAGACTGGAGACAACTGCCGACAATGCACCTTTTGATGGTTGGGCTATTCAGGGTAGCTGGAACCCAGCCCAAGCGCTACTCGTGTGTTTTTGCGAAAACCTTAACTTAAGGTTTTCAGACAAGACCAAACAGACTTTGATCGTCACTTCAAGTGAAACAGCAACCGTTAACGAGGTAACGGTCATGTTCAAAACTCTACTCTTCCAACAATTTGGAATATTTGTGAAACTCTCTGCTACCTATTACTTTCAGCAAGTGCTTCCTGAAAGCTAGAGCAGTCGGGCTTAATTTTTGATTTATGTGATGAACCATATGCCATGAAGATGGTATCGGGAATCCATCTAAGTCAATAATTTTGATACCGTGCTCTTTTTTCATCCCATGCATGGCATGCATCGATATCACACCAATACCTAACCCACCAGCAACAGATTCTTTAATTGAGATCGGAAGAGCG
>CALKUJ010000005.1 GCA_937996825.1 uncultured Polynucleobacter sp.
ACTGATGTCGGTGCTTTTGTCTTTTTCGCGAAATTGTTGCTGCAAAGTAGCAGCCAAGCTGTTGAGGTTGGTCGCCGAGGTGGGCGTCAACTCAAACGACACACCACCTAACGTGGCTTGAAATTTGGCAAATCCGGCATTCGCACCCGCGCCAAACATGGGGTTGAGCACACGAGCTTGAGAGCGACCGTTGATCCAATTTGCAACTTGTACAGCCGCAGAGCGAACCTGTACAGTGCCGGAGTTTGCACCTGAAGTCGTGCTATCAGGAACCAATGCTACGCCGCTGACATCACGTCCCTTGCTATCTGTGATGCGAATGTCAGAATTGTTGTTGATGGCGGTTGCAAACAAACCTTGCGCTTGCAAACTGGTGTTGAGCGCAGCTGCTAACTGGCCGATACTGGCTGTGTTAGTGGATGGAATGGGTGGTGGCGAAATCAATTGACCACCCACCACCGCTTGAAAGGTGTAAGCCGTTGCGACGCTGCCAACACTCATGCCAGAAATGATGATTTCTGAATCCGTGTTGGCATTGAATGCAGGAAGCGCCAACCCGTTGACAGTGATAGCACCTGCTGGAATTTTTGCATCACTCGATGAGATGCGTGATGTTTCCATCGAGGCCGCCAAAGGCAATGAATCCCCCGCAGCGCCGTATTGATCAAAATTCTGACTAAACAGGACTTCTGCTTTTGCGCCATAAAACATGTCTAAGCCACGGTAGGCCTTGTCACCTGCTTGGTTCAAATAGGCCTCTGAGTAATTGGCGTTAGCTGAAAATCCATTTTCAGGTGTGAACAACTGAAACTTTTCGGTTTCAGTTAACGCTTGGCCTAAAAGCTGACGACCATCACGCGTCATCACTTGCAATTGCTGACCTGGTTCTGCTTCGTCTAAATAAAACGCTGCTTTAACGCCCGCAGACAAAGTGCTCACAGGCGTGTAAACACGCGCACCATCCACTTTAAAGGTCACACCAGCGGATGCGTTGGAGTTATTGACCAGCTGGGTATTGCTCAGCTGCGAGATAGGCGTAGCCCCAGTGAATTTCACTGTTGCACGGGTGGTGGTGACATTGGTACTACCCTCACCCACGCGGAACTGCGCAGCGGTAGCCACGCGCATGCCGTCGTTCACAGCCAAACGAATGGCAGCAGCCGGAGTTTTCACGCTCGGATCAAATGCAAACAGGTCTGCCCCCATTTGACCGTACCCATCAATACCGTTGCGTTGAATGGTGTTGGTTTCGGCCACAAAAGTTTGCGCCAAAGCTGATAAGTTCTTCTGAGCTGGCTCTAAAACTTGACTGATGAAACTTTGGTAACCACCCAACTGCCCACCACTGGCGCTGGCCAGTGATTCAGTTTTTCCATAAGGATCCAACACGAGCTCAATCTTGCCAACGGTACTGGAGTCCACACCAATCGGGCGAGCTTTGTTGCCATTCACCACCAAACCTTGAGTCATCGTGCTGCCCAAGCTGACATTCACGGTGCCGTTGGCTGTGAAACTGGTCTTCACACGAACCAAGTCAGAGAGTTGGCGCAACGTGAGGTCACGGCGATCAAGTAACTCAGCTGGCTGACTCTGGAGTGTGGGTGATTTGGTCAAACTTTGGTTGATCAAAGCCAGCTGGCTGGTCAAGGTGTTAATTTGAGCGGCCACACTCTCCACGCCTTGGCGGGTTTCTGTAGCAATCAGCTCAAGCTGCGTGTTCAGTTCACCAAAACGTGAGGCAACGCCATCCGCACTGCGTAAAAAGCTGGTGCGTTGCACCGTCGATGCGGGATCGGCAGACAGTGCACCTGCTGCGGCAAAGAAATCATCAAAGGCGGAGCTCAAACCAATGCTCTTATCCCCCATGATGTCCATCACACGCTTGGCGTAATCCACCATGGGTTTTTGACTGGCCAAATCACTGGTGCTGTTACGCAAGTTAGATTCAGCGAACGCGTCATATTGGCGCTTGATGTTTTGCAAGATAACGCCCGTACCCACATACATGCTGGCCAATTTCTTGGGCGCAGAGTCTTTGAGCACCACGTCTTGGCGTGAATAGCCTTCGGTATTGACGTTAGAGATGTTGTTAGCAACCGTGCTTAAAGCGCGTTGGTACGCACCAATCGCATTGCTGGAGATGCCGAGCATGTCACTCATTTGCGACCTCCGCTAAAGGGTGCCTTGAACTCTTGCAAGCTCTTGAGTGGCAGGGATTTTTCCAAAGCAAAGCCTTTGCTCAACTCTGCCGCTGTGGGCAAAGGAATAGGT
>CALKUJ010000006.1 GCA_937996825.1 uncultured Polynucleobacter sp.
CGCGTTTAGAGGGAAGTCCTATTCCTAGTGTTTTGAATACATTGCCATTGAAGCAATTGATTGACTCTTGCGAACAAGAGGCAATAGGTTTGTCAAACACCATCACACATGGTGTGAATCCTCATGTCATTCAATTCAAGGTAGAGCCCACACTGAGCAAGGCGACTTTGATGGGTGAATCGCGAGAATTGCAAAGTGCGTTGTCAAACTTGGTGAGCAACGCAGTACGTTACACACCTGCTGGCGGAAGTATCAACGTATCTGTTGATCATGGTGTCGATGGCAGCTTATTGATCGATGTGCGAGACACGGGGGCAGGCATAGCTGCAGAACACTTGCCACGTTTGACTGAACGTTTTTATCGGGTCGACAGAAGCCGCTCGCGTGAGTCTGGTGGTACGGGTCTTGGCCTAGCCATTGTTAAGCATGTGATGCAACGTCATGGTGGAAGCCTCTCCATCACCAGTGAGCTAGGTCATGGCTCGTGCTTTAGATTGATTTTTCCCGTCAATCGTTGGCATGCCAATCACTAAGTTTGCGCGGGTACTGCGCGGCAGTCACCACAGAAAAAATGGTTGGCATTTAAGAAGCGTCGAAATGACCCTGTAGATCTTGGCTTGTGTTTGCTGCATTTGATGCAACTCATCATTTCACCTGTTCTTCCTGTTCCCTCGAAGGGAGAACCGTTTTTCTTGCTGCTATAGCGCAAGCCGTCGGATTTAATTTGCGTTGTTTCGTGTTTATGGTGGCTCATATCAGGCACTTAAAGTTTTTCTGAGACGTTTTTTTTCTGCATGCTTTAAAAGCACATAGGTGATTAATCCAATGAATGCAGATCCAACAACAAATCCACCATAGGCCACTGGCCATGGCGTTCCCTCGGTCATCATCGAGAACTCAGACATGCCACCCACACCCGCCAAAATATTGATAGGCATGAACACCACGCTGAAGACAGTGAGTTGATTCACGCGCTTGTTTTGGTTGATGTTGATGAAACCAATCGTCGCATCCATCAAGAAATTGATCTCGTCGAACAAGAAGGCTGTGTGGCTGTTTAAAGAATCGATGTTGCGAAGAATTTGCTTCGAATCTGATATTTGATCTTGTGTAAGCAAACGCCCGCGCATCAAGAAACTCAGGGCGCGTTGAGTATCCAAGATGTTGCTTCGGATTCGACCGTTTTGATCTTCCTCTTCTGCAATGTCTGCCAAGATGCCAGCAGCTTCTTGGTCAGTGATGGCTTCACTCAAGACGTGACGGCCAACAACACCTAATTTGGCATAGATGTTTTCGAGTGAATCAGCTGATACTTCTACATCAGCGCCATAAAGGTCGAGTAAGAGATCTACGCAATCTGTGACATAACCTGGCTGTGTCAATGCGCGACGACGTTGATGCCTAAATACCGATAGTTCTTCATTTCTTAGAGAAAATAAAATGCCGCCATGCAAAATAAATGCGACGGGAATACTTTTAGACTTGCCTTCGCGATCTAGCAGGAAGTTTGAATGCAGATGAATGTCGTCGTTTTCTTCGACATGAAAACGTGCACTGACCTCTAGGTCAGTGGCTTCAATCGGATCAGGCAGTTCAACACCAAAATGCGAACCTACAAAAATACGTTCGGCTTTTGAAGAGTTGATCAAGTCCACCCAAATTGGCTTAGCACCTTCTAAGTCTTTACGGCCTGCAATGGGTATATTTTTTAAGCGCCCATCTACCAGCTCGTAGACGTTAATTTTGCTCGATTCAAAGTCTGGCTGCCTTTCGCCAGCGATCGCGATGCGACGTTCATCGGAGATCTCCCACAGCACGTCGTTTTCTCTTTCATTTGGAATCTTGCTCCACAACTTCTGTGCATCATCCACGGGTAGGGCGTCTAAATAGCTTCCAAGCTCGGTAGCGCTTTGTTTGGCAATGAAGTTGTGCAACTCTGCGTCGTGCTGTTTTTGTAAAAGAGTTTCTACAAAATCGTGTTTGTGCATTTGCTGACTATG
The DNA here is from genome assembly GCA_937996825.1 of uncultured Polynucleobacter sp. GTDB lineage: Bacteria > Pseudomonadota > Gammaproteobacteria > Burkholderiales > Burkholderiaceae > Polynucleobacter. The sequence continues at coordinate 2,001 of CALKUJ010000006.1, forward strand.
AACCATACTGTCGACTAATTTTTGTTTGTTCAACATTTCGATTAAATTTTGAAGGGACATGGATTAGTCAAGCTGTTGAAGCTAGTTGAATATCAAAAAATTTATAACGCGTTACCTTT
>CALKUJ010000007.1 GCA_937996825.1 uncultured Polynucleobacter sp.
TGTGCCCACTGTCACTCTGAGTCGTACTACTCAGAAAAATCGCTTGTAGTTGGATCTGATGCGTCTGTGAGTGCTTGTGATTTGACTGTCAGAAGCTAGTTACTATAAATTTACAGCAACTACGGCAAGCATAAAGTTTCACCTTTCGTGCGTGACTCGCAAAATCCAAGCGAGAACGCTCCCTCGCTGTTCTGCCGTATATGGTCCGTATACGAATGAAATAGCTCGTGTGTGGCGTCTTGTATTGAGTCCTATCTATGGTTGCTGAAATAGACAGCAACACGATTTCGCCATTCCTACCATTTCACTCTACAAAACCTTAATTCCGTCTACCTCATACAACGGAATTCTTGAACGAGGCTAGGAATAGATTGGAGATGGGTTCAAAGTTGAGTGCATGAACTCAACACAAAACCTTCAATCTGAACTCAGTCAATTCATTGGGACTGAAAAGTACTATCGCATCACTCAGCGTCACTTGCTGACTGATGGATCTAAGTATCTAGCTGAACAAGCAAAGTGTTTTTGGTTGATGGATGCGATTGCGTCACATCTGCCCAAGTACTTCAATGACTACTTCTGCGTAGCTCGTCTCACAGTCAAAGACTCAAGTGCTGAACTTGTGATTGATGATGGAAATGACAATGTGTACGCTCGTCAGAAGATTGAGTACACAGACTTCCCTCTAAGTGAAATCAAACTGTACTGTCAGTTTGATGGCGAGTATTGGGTCATCATGCTTACGTCTGAATATTGAGTAACCACTTGTCTAGCAACTTGCCAATATAGTCTTTTGGCAACATGTGTCCCCCATCTTGAACGATATGAACTTTCAGACCCACTAAGTCAGCGAATGTCTTGACATTGTTTGGGTTGCTTTGCCAATCTTCAGACCCTACGTGAATCTCGCAATTTGTCAGTTTGGGAAACTTGCCACGCTCAGCTACTTCTTGAAGAAATGTAGAACGTGGTGGAATGAAGTTCATCAACGTTTCTTCGTTTGCGAACTCACCAACGATTGGAGACAACAAAAGAACGTTCGCTTCGTACGTCTTGTTCAGCTTAGCTTGAGCGTGTAGAAACAAGTAAGCACCAAACGAATTTGCGACTACATACGAGTCCTTGTGACTGAAGTGATTCGTCAAGTCATCGCAAACTGTGTCAATTTGCTCTTGGGATCCTAGTCTTCTGAAGTCGTCAACAAGTTCTCTGCCTGTAACGTCAACCCCCCTAGTCAACAATGCGTCGCCCAAGCCTGTCCTTAAGCGACCATTCATTCCTGTTAAGTAGTAGACAGTTTTATCCATGAGATTGCGACTCTTAGTTGTACAGCTTCTGCAGCCAATCTATCCTCGTATCTGCATCAGCCATTTCCACTTCTAGAGTCTCAGTTGTCTTCAGTAGCTCTGAAACATAGTTAGACATTGAGAAGACCTTCAGCTTCTTGAATGCATCGCTCACAACATCTACTTCAAAGAGTGCCTCTAATTCACCTTTGGGATGAAGTGGTTCCCAAAAGCACAACAATGCTTCGTGCTTGTAGTTGCTGAACTCATTTGGAACACGCATCTTCGTTAGAACTTTGAGCGTTTCTTTTTGCGATGGCACTTGCTTGTCTACATTGAACTGATAGAGCCATCTTTTCAATCTGAACTCACGCATGTAGTCTTCATCAGCCTCTAGCTTGACTGACTTGCCACCAATTGAGTGAGCACTCCAATTTTTTATTTCTACTTGATAGATGATTGACTCAGTAGCTGATTTGACTGCAACCCATTTGTCTAAGCGATTGCCTCGCTGTGTGCCTTGTGTGCAAACTTCATCAAGTGCAACTACTTCAAGTCCTACGCCTTTGAGGTAGTGAACAAGCAATGCAACTGCTAAATCTTCACCAAGTACTGCATTCACTGCTGAAGCATGAGTGTTTGATGATGGAACTCTGTAGTCATAGAAGTTCAACAACTCACGCAGATTCAGTCTCTTTGCCATTCAGCTCTCCAATAGAGATTAATTTGAGCATAAAAAAGACAGCCTAAGCTGTCTTTTTGAGAGTGTTCGTCTATGAACCAATGTCCATCACATGTGTGGTTTTTGGTGTTTTCTAGTTATCCATTTAATTCACCAAAATTCACATCTTTTTCACCAATTTCTCTGAATTACGCTGAGTGACGCTCCATTTACCTTGTTGTCCATGTACCTTGCAGTTTTTATTACCATCCAACTATTTTTCTCTCCATTTAATTCGTAATTAATTAGTTCCATTAATCTGAATTTCTCCATTTAATTCATTTAATTGGTTAGCTCTCATTTCTTTCACGCATAGACGAACACAACACCTTCCATCTCTGAAAGGTGTTGTCTGCCAAAACTCCCTCAAATCACTTCAAGCGATTTGAGATTTGGGTGGTAGCCACAAGTTCTGTACGTTCCACGTACTGTCTACCATCCACGCTTTGGACTTATCTTTGTATGCGTCTTTTAATGTGTATCTGCTGAAAACGCTTGTGGGCGAATCTGTTCCTCCATGTAAATCAACTAGCTCTTGAGTGTTGTAGACCCAAACATTGCTGCTTTGTCTGTGCTCTTTTTTCCATGCGTGTAAGAAGTCTTCTTTGAGCATTTCTTGTGTGTATGACGATGGAACATTTCCAATCATCACGTTGAAATGCATCGTGTCGTTTTCTCTCACGTTTGGGTCAATAAATTCTGAAGTTGTGAACAGATGAAGCCCAAAACGTTCACGATTCTTGAATGGCAAGAATGGGTCGTGTTTGTAGAGATTTCGACTGACGTATTTCAATGAATCTTCTAGCTTGGAACTGTTGGTTCTCAATGCTTTGTCGATGCCCAAAAATGACTTGTCTTTTGGGCGATATGTAGTGTGGGCAACTATCAGATATTGGAAATCTGCGATGTAGTCTTGTACCCAATCTTGTATGTCTTGTGCGTTGTAGTTCCTCATGCATTTATTTATGCGAAATGTTGAGAAACCATAAAAAAACCAAATGCCTGGTAGCTCTTTGGACTAGGAATGATTTTGGTTTGGTAACAAACTTACAGCACTCATCAACACACAAAAGGAGTTCCAAATGAGTGCAATTCTTTCGTCTTTCAAGCTGATTGCAGCGAAGCGTCAAACTAGCAATGACCCAACCCAATTTCGTCGTCAAAAGCTGAGTCAGAAGTTACAAGAGCAAATCTGTCTTGCCACTGCGTACATGAATGGAACGACTTACACAGCAAAACGTCAGCGCAATGTCCGTGATGAAAATGGGTTTATCCAAACTGTTGAAGTTCAGAAGTCAGTCAAACCTTGGTGGTTCACAACAAGCACTGACAACAAAGTAGCTCTGACTGTGCGATATGGAAATCGAGCAATCGAATTTGCAAAAGGTAAGAATGCGATAGAGATTGCAGACGCTAAGAGTCTTATCTCAACGCTTGAGAAGCTGACGCAAGCTGTTTTAGATGGGCAGCTTGATGAGCAATTAGCACATGCAAGCAGTGCAGTGAAAGCACGATTTAATAAGTGATTGAAATAGTCATGAGTCCACATTTATGTGGACTCATATCTTCATAAATACATCTATGAAGATTAACGAAATTACCAACACACTCAAGACGTACACAGCAAGAGTCAAGTTGAAAAATGGCACTTGGGTCAAAACGTCAGTTGAAGCTGAAAACTCTAACCAAGCAATGCAATTGCTCAAGCACTTGTATCTCAGTGTGTCGTCTGTCATTGAAATCACTGAGCAAGAAGATGAACTAGATGAGGCTACAGCGACAAAAACGCCCCAACAATTGCAAGTTCAAAGTCTCGCTGACCAAGAAGCCAAGATTAAGCAGCAGAAGAAACAGCTTCTAGCTAGGCAAGCAATGACAAAGGCGCAAGAGAAGTTACGTGACGCTAATTTATAAATTATTCAGACCACGGGAATAAATTGGACAAGTTGTCCGAAAAATTCCCATTAAAATACATGAATGTCTCTACCAAATGAACAAATCCTTGCTCATCTTTCTCTAGCGAGAGATGCATATAGTCAGCAAGATTTGGCTAAATTGCTAGGTGTTACAGAGCGCACGATTAGAAGATGGCTGACTAAAGAAACAGCGCCTCCAACATTCGTTGCTGATGCTCTAGTCAAACTTATCCCCAAGCCTTTAATGCCAACATCTGCAAAATCTACGTTCACATTCATCGACCTTTTTGCAGGCATTGGAGGCATCAGACTTGCCTTTGAATCTGTTGGTGGTAAGTGTGTTTTCACAAGCGAATGGGACAGCTACGCACAGAAAACTTATGGCGTTAACTTTGGTGATGGTCATGAGATTGCAGGCGACATTACAGCGATTGATGCTGCAACAGTTCCCTCGCATGACATTCTTCTCGCAGGCTTTCCTTGTCAACCATTTTCAATTGCAGGTGTTTCTAAAAAGAACGCTCTAGGTCGTGCACATGGATTTCTTGACGAAACACAAGGAACTTTGTTCTTTGACATTGTTCGCATCATTGAAGAAAAGAAACCATCAGCGTTTCTACTTGAGAACGTCAAGAATTTAACTTCGCATGACAGAGGAAGAACGTTTGACTTGATAAAACAAACGCTCACAAAAGGGCTTGGATACACGATTGAGTATCGAGTTATAGATGCAGCGCACTTCTTGCCACAGCATCGTGAACGTATCGTAATTGTTGGCTTCAAGAAGAACGCAAATTTCAGCTTTGAAGACTTGCAGCTCCCTGAGAAAGGCGAGCGATTGCTTGCTGAGATTCTTCACAAAACTGATGGAAGTGAACCATTTCTTGAATGGGATGGTGACAGCTACTTTGACCATGCAAAGAAAGCTGTGCTCGAAAAGTACACGCTGTCAGATAAGTTATGGGCGTATCTTCAGAACTACGCTGCCAAGCATCGTGAAAAAGGCAATGGCTTTGGTTTTGGTCTAGTTGGTAAGACTAGCGTTGCAAGAACGCTTTCTGCTCGTTACTACAAAGATGGCTCTGAGATTTTGGTTGAGCAAGGTAAAAACAAGAATCCTAGAAGACTGACTCCTCGTGAGTGTGCAAGGCTTATGGGGTTTCCTGATACGTACAGAATTCCTGTTTCTGATACGAGGGCTTACAAGCAGTTTGGGAACTCTGTAGCTGTACCTGTATTCAAAGCTGTAGCTGAACTTGTCGCAGCTAAGTTGCCTACTAAAAAGACTAAGAAAGCAGCTTCCTAAATTTAGTAGTTTGGCAGTTTTCCATGTTTGCAGAAGTGCTGCATATCTGTCACAAACTGCTCAATGGGGCGATAAAACTTCGATTGAAACGCAATCATCTTGTTTGAAGTGATTGCCCTTGCTGATGCTTCCACATTGTTCAATGTCACTTGTGGCATGTAGATAGCTGCTGCATCAGATTGCAAAAGAGTTTTGGTTCTATGTGCATTGAACTCTGATGCATCAATAAAGTAACCAAATCCAACTTTGTTGTCACCTGTTATGTCTTGCAATCCTCGCAGCAATCGTTCTCTTGCGTGATAGCTTTTTACTTCGACACCTATCTGCTGTCTATTACCTGCAGATGAGTAAATGACAAAGTCACCTTCAGAGTTCTTGCCTGTTCTTTTGAAGTGGTCTGCTGTCATCCCTTGATTGACCATTGCTTGCTCTAACAGTTGCTCATTCAATGTTCCTGCGATTGAAACTAGTGAGTTTCCTGCTTTTGCATAAAAGTCAGAAAGGTCATTCATTAAGAATTCAACCAATTCTGTTGTTGGTATGTCTACACGCTCGCCTTTGTAGTACGTACCAAGGTTGTCAGCTAAGAATTTCTTAAACAGTGGTTCTGAAATGCTTTTAACAATGTCACTTGCAATGTGGTTTGCATCATTTAGGGAATGTTCAGTGATTTGATGTTGCAGCTTATCTTCTACCAATGCGACTAATGTGCTTGCAGAAGGGTAGATGCCAAGCACTTTCTCAATGACTTTTGGATTCTCGTCAATGTAGCTTTTCAGATTGTTCTTTTTTGTAGCTTCACCAACAGAAGGAAGGCGCTCATCTTTCAGTACGTCGTCGCACCAAATTGTTTTGCCTTGCTCAACTTCTTTGAAAATTTCGTCAAAGGCGTTGAAGTATTTATTTGATGATTTCTTACTCATATGAGAAGTATGCCCTAGCGAATGACATTTGCTACAAGAATTGAACGAATTAACTGCGCTTTGTGCTCACATTCAATGCTTCAACTAGGCTCAATACTGTTAGCTAGTCTCTTTGTTACATGGCTTTTTTCGATGTTTCATCTATATTTTTATAGTAGGCGAGTGAGGGTAAAATCACTCGACGAATTCTTTAACAACGACTGACACCGAATTTTGGCTTTTAGGTTGGAACGAAAGTACAAAGAATTAGCTGTGAAAACTGCACAATGACTGCACAAAAATGACCATAGCTCTCGCAAGCCAATGTTCATGCCGTCTGCAACGCTTCTTCCTGTACTCGAAATCAAGCGTAGGGGCGACCCTACCGAGGGTTCGAATCCCTCCTTCTCCGCCAAGCCTAACAAGCACCTTAAAAAGCCGTTCGTCATTGAACGGCTTTTTTCATATTCGGCTGTCAGTCTTACAGGGCGACCCATGCCGCATTTTGCGCCATCTTCCAAGCTAGACCTCCTGCGCTACGTGGCGAAGTGGGTGGCTTTGGCGACGGTGGTGGCAGCCCTGGCTGGCTCAGCTTCAGCCCTGTTCCTTTTCTCACTCGACTGGGCCACTCAAACCCGCGAAGCTAACCGATGGTTGATTTGGGGCTTGCCTGTGGCGGGCTTCGCAGTGGGTTGGCTGTACCTCAAGTTTGGTCAGCACGTCGAGGCTGGCAATAACTTGCTGATCGACGAAATTCATGACCCCCAAAAAGTGGTGCCTTTGCGCATGGCGCCATTTGTGTTGGGCGGCACAGTGATTTCGCATTTGTTTGGCGCATCAGTGGGCCGCGAAGGCACGGCCGTGCAAATGGGTGGCGCATTGGCTGACCAACTCACACATTTCTTCAAACTCAACCCTATCGACCGCCGCATGGTGTTGATGGCGGGTATCAGCGCTGGATTTGCTTCGGTGTTTGGCACACCATTGGCGGGCGCAGTGTTCGCACTGGAAGTGTTGGCGATTGGACGCATGCGCCTTGACGCTTTGCTGCCATGCTTGATTGCCGCTGTGGTGGCCGATCAAGTGGGCTTGCTGTGGGGGGTGCAACACACGCAGTACGAGGTTGGCTTGGTGCCGCAAATCACGGCATGGCTGTTGGTTGCTATGGTGTTGGCAGGCGCGGTGTTTGGGTTGACGGGCAAGTTGTTTGCCGATGGGACGCACGCACTGAGTGGCGTGATGAAAAAGCACATTGCCTATGCACCGCTGCGCCCTTTGCTGGGCGGCGCAGTGATTGCCGCTGTGGTGATGTGGGGCAGCTTTGACCGCTACATCGGTTTGGGCATTCCCGTGATGGTGGAGGCATTTGCCCATCCCCTCGCACCGACTGACTTTGTGGGCAAGATGGTGTTCACCATCGCGTCGCTGGGTTCAGGCTTCAAGGGTGGCGAAGTGACGCCTTTGTTCTACATCGGCGCGACCTTGGGCAACGCCTTGGCGCCGTTGCTGGATGTGCCATTTGCACTGCTAGCCGCAGTGGGCTTTGTGGCCGTGTTTGCAGGGGCCGCCAACACGCCCATCGCGTCGACTTTGATGGCGATGGAGTTGTTTGGTGCAGAGATCGGCGTATTTGCCGCCTTGGCTTGTGTGATGAGCTATGTGTGCTCGGGTCACTCGGGCATTTACCGGGCTCAACGGGTGGCGCATCGCAAGACGGATGCGCCGTCTCAGCCTTCTTAGAATGGGAACCATGACGATGAATCCCACCCGTTTGGCACATGCCACGCTGTTTGCCGCAGCCTTGTTTGCCAGCTCCGCTTTTGCGCAGACTTTCAAAATGCCTTGCGAGGTGGAAGCCACCATTCCCGCGATGGAAGACGTGAAAATCAAGCCACAAAAAGTGGTGATTGAAATTCAGTCCATGGGGAAAAATATCTTCCTCAAGATGAATGGCCCCGAGCCTTATTTGTTGATTGCCAACAGCTTGGCCACCGAAGAGTACACGGGCAAAAACTTAACGACTGCCAAAGAAATGGGGGCGTTTCGCAAACACAAGGTGACAGGTGCTGAGTCAGAGATTCGCATCGAGCAAGCCACTGTCATCGTGACCGCTTACACCGACACCATCTATATGGGCAAAAAAGTGCGTGTCAACATCACAGGGCCTTGCAGCGTGCCCCGTTAAGGCCGTGCAAACAACGATGGCTCAGTCTTTAAAACCAGCACCAAAAACCGGTGCAGTTGCCCGTGATTTGCTGAATGAGCAAATCAATCACGCTGCTGATGGCCAGCAGTGGCAAACCCACATACACAAACACCCACAGCACAAACACCAGCGTGAGGCGGGGTTCTTCCAAGCGATGACCCATCACGGTCTCGGCTTGTCGGCGAAGGCGAAGTTTGTTCAACATGGTGTGAGGATTCTAGGCGCATGAAAGTCAACTGGGACACGCTGACTCACCATGAGTGGGATGCGCATCACGCGGCGGCCGCTGCACCCTTGCAGCAAGACTGGGCCTATGGCTCATGCATGAAAACGCTGGGCGTGGGCGTGTTGCGCGCCTATGTCGAACAAGACGGCGCACCCGTGGCTTTGGCGCAATTCATCGTGCGCCGTTTGGTCGGCGGCGTGGCCAACATGGCACTGTGCTCGCTGGGACCCGTGTGGTTGCAAACGCTGTCGGGCGCTGAGAAGGCGCGTGTTTACAAAGCGCTGAAGCAAACCATTCCGTTGAAGAACTTGCGCGTGGTCGCGTTCACACCGCTGGAAGCGCAAAGCCCTGAGTTGGGCCTCTCGCGCTGGCGTCGTGTGATGACGGGCCACAGCACGGTCATGTTGGACCTGACGATGTCGATGGATGAGTTGCGCGCCCAGTTGGACAAACGCTGGCGTCACCGTTTGGGCGGTGCAGGAAATTCCGAGCTCACCATCCACCGCGTGGGCACCAATGCGGGGCAATACCGTTGGTTGCTGGACGCCGAAATGCAGCAGCGCGAGCAACGCGGTTTGCATGGCTTGCCCTTGCACTTCTTCGACTTGTACGTGCCCTCGCGTCAACAGCCATCTAAAACCATTCTGACGATGCGTGCCGACGTGGGCCGCGACCGCGTGGCGGGCATGATGTTTTTGATTCATGGCCAAGCCGCCACCTACCAAGTGGGTTGGACCAGCGACGCAGGCCGCGACTTGCATGCCCACAATTTGATTTTGTGGAAAGGCATCGAAGAGTTGCGCGAGCGCGGTGTGCGCAAGCTTGACCTTGGCGGTGTCAACACCACACGCAGTGCAGGCATTGCGCGCTTCAAGATGAGCACCGGCGGCCAAGTGCTGACCTGCGCAGGGACGTTCATCTAAATCATGCTGCGCGTCTCACACCTTGTCTGCAGTCGCGGCAACAAGCCGCTGTCTGCCGATGTCAGCTTCGAGCTGAAAGCGGGCCAAGCCTTGCACCTCGAAGGC
>CALKUJ010000008.1 GCA_937996825.1 uncultured Polynucleobacter sp.
ATATAAAGACACATCTTCCGATTGCGGAATTGCTTCAATCAATTCTGCTTTGTAGTGCTCGCCCAAACCTTTGAAATATTTGATCGCTTCATCACGGCTCACCACGCGACGCTCAATCTTCTCGTCTTTTTTGGCCAACTCGGCCATGCGCTTTTCAATCGCTACCAAGTCTTCTGGTGTGAATGGGCGGCTGTAGGCAAAGTCATAATAAAAACCAGAGTCAATCACAGGACCGATGGTCACTTGCGCTTCTGGATAAAGTTCTTTAACGGCATAGGCCATCAAGTGCGCGCTGGAGTGACGAATGACTTCCAAACCTTCTGGGTCTTTGTCCGTCACGATGGCGATATTGCTGTCAGAGTCGATCAAGTGACTGGTGTCAACCAATTTGCCATTGACCTTACCGGCCAAAGCAGCTTTAGCCAAACCAGCACCAATGCTTTGTGCCACTTCGAAAACGGTCAATGGCGCGGGATACTCGCGCTTTGATCCATCAGGTAATGTGACAACAACCATATCAACTCCAAAAATTAAGCGCGGTGCTCTGGGGTCTTTTTGAACCTAGGACATTCCGCGCCAGTTTTTACATCAATGCACCATATTTAAATGGAGCTAAATTCGTTGGTAGGCTCGATTGGAATCGAACCAACGACCTCTACCATGTCAAGGTAGCGCTCTAACCAACTGAGCTACGAGCCTATTAAGACCGACAGTTTATCACTTGTGGCTACTTCCTTCTCGCCTCTGTGACACCTTTGACCTCTAAAAGAGCACTCACAGCGGTTTGTAAACCATTGGTCGAGGGCACTTCAATCGTGAACTGCATGCTGGCAATACCCTTGCGAGACTGAGTTTTGACACCCGTGACGTTGATTTTTAGGCGTGAGAACACTTCCGAGATGTCGCGCAATAAGCCCTGACGATCCACGGCCATCAAAGCCAGATCAACTGGGAACAATGATTTACCTTCAGGCTGAATGCCCCACTCCGTGACCACCACTCTCTCGGGTGCTCTGGCCAAAAGTTGTTTGAAGGTGCTGCAGTCTTGTCGGTGGATGGACACACCGCGACCTCTGGTCACAAAACCACTGATCGGGTCTGGTGGCACTGGACGGCAGCAACGCGACAGTTGTGTGAGTAAAGAATCAACACCGACTACCAAAACATCGCTTTGACCAGATTTGACTTTGCTCTTGCGCAAGATGATGTCTGGCAACTCAGGCTTAACGACTTCAGTAACAATTTCTTCTTTATCAGCCTTGTCACCATCTTGTTCTGCTTGTTGTGCCGTGAACCAAGCGCGCACTTTTGACTTGGCACGATTGGTCGCGAGATAACCTCTCTCTGCATTGAGCCAGTCCAATGATGGGCCACCTTGTTTGACAGAAATGATCTCAACCGTTTGACCATTCTTTAATTGCGTGTCCAAAGGCACCATCGCACCATCGACGCGTGAGCCTCGGCAACGGTGACCCAAGTCGGTGTGAACCGAGTAAGCAAAATCAATTGGGGTGGCACCTTGTTGTAAAGGCACGACCTGACCCAATGGTGTCAGCACATAAATTTGATCATCGAGCTCTTGCCCTTTGAGTTGATCCCAAGCATCTTCTTTCCAGGCAATCAATTGTCTGGCCCAAGCGATGCGGCGGTCGTATTCTTCTTTGGCACTCACCGTGCCAGCGTAGCCTTGCTTGCCTGCTTCTTTGTAGCGCCAGTGGGCAGCCACACCGTACTCGGCTTGCTTGTGCATCTCATGGGTTCTGACTTGTACTTCAAATGAAGTGTTGTCAGCATCCATCACCACCGTGTGCAGTGATTGGTAACCGTTAGGTTTTGGTCTAGCGATGTAGTCATCGAATTCTTTTGGTATTGGTTGCCAAACGTGGTGCACGATGCCCAAAGCAGCGTAGCAATCTTTGACGTCATCCACCATGATTCGGAATGCGCGCACATCGTAGAGTTGCGCAAAGTCGATGGCCTTGCCCTGCATTTTTTTCCAAATGCTGTAAATGTGTTTTGGTCGACCTTGCACTTCACCTTTGATGCCCGCTTGATTCAATTCTGTTTGCAAGCGCGCGATGATGTCGGCAATGAATGCTTCACGCTCAACACGTTTGGAATCGAGCAAACTGGCAATTTGTTTATAAGTGTCAGGAGCCAAGCAACGAAACGCTAAATCTTCCATCTCCCACTTCAATTGCCAAATACCCAAACGGTTGGCCAAGGCTGCATCCACGTCCAAGATGTCTTGTGCCCAAGAGGCTTGGGTCTCGATTCTTTGTGAGGTGACCCAACGCAAAGTTTGCACGACCGATGCCAAGTGCAATAAGACCACGCGCAAGTCATGCGCGAATGCCAAGAGCATTTTTCTTAACACTTCTACTTGGGCTTGCGCACTTTGACCGAGTTGATTGGAAGATTGACGGGCAATTTTTAATTGCGCCGCTTTGAGCGCACGGTAACCCATGATCAATTGAGCAACTTCTTGCCCCAATTGTTTTTCTAAAGATTCTTTTGAGAGTGTTGAGTCAAGATGCTCAGCCGCCAAGCAACTGGCTTCATCTAACTTTAAAGACAGCAGGATCTCCTTCACGCCCATGGCATGGGCATGAAGGTCTTCTCCAAACAACAAATCGGTCTTAACTATAGAACTCACGTGCTAAGGATACCTGTTCTGGCGTGATGAACGCCGGAGCATGCCCTACCCCTAGAATTTCTGTGCTTTTTGCTCTGGGGTTGCGACGGCACATCTCACTCACCGTGGCCGCTGAAATCAAATCAGATTCTGAACCACGCACGATCAGCATCTCAGCAGTGATCGCATCGTAGGCTTTCCAAGTCATCATTTCACCCATCATGGCAGTCATCTTGTTGACTGCTGCAAATGGTTTAACAATATCCGGGTCGTAATGCACCACCCATTGATCACCGTCTTTTTTAAGGTGTGGGCCGTTATAGCTTTTCCATTGCTCTGGTGTGAAAGTGCCAAAAGGTTCACAAATGCGATTGAGGTAAATCAAACCTTCTTTTTTGCTGTTAAAGCGCAAAGGTTTACCCACATAATCTCCTAAGCGCTTCAGAGCAGTTGGCTCAATTCTTGGGCCAACGTCATTCAGAATCATTTTCTTAATCGGTGCATTTTTTTGGCTGGCCATGAAAGTGCCGATCAAACCACCCATCGAGGTCCCGAACCAATCCACTTGACGCAGACCCAATTGCGCAAATAGCGCGTTCATATCAGTGACGTATTGTGGAATGCCGTAGAGCATCGGATTTTCTAACCAATCAGAATCTCCTCGTCCTACGATGTCGGGACAGATCACGCGATAACGATCAGACATGGCCTTGGCCAAAACGGTGAAGTCACTGCCACGACGGGTCAAGCCGTGCACACAAATCAAAACACGTTGATTGTTGGGGTCGCCCCACTCGTGATACGCCATCTTGTGCATGCCAGAGGTGCTGACACATTGCACGTAATTGGTTCTGCATTCAGGATCAGGAAGATCAGGAACGTCCTCAACTGGGATGGGGTAATCGATTGCTGGTGCTGATAGCGGCGCAGGCGCCGCTACTTCACTCCTTACCTCAGTCTTTACTTTATCTTCTGCTTTGCTGCTCGGCGCTTGCGACAACTCGACAGAGCTATCGAGTTTGATCTCAAAGGAGCTCTGAGGATTTCTTTTAAAAAGTCGTTGTAATAAGCGCTTGAGCATTACTGGGCTACCCAGCCTCCATCCATGTTCCAAGCAACACCACGTATTTGTGTGGCCGCAGGACTACAGAAGAACACCGCCAATGCAGCCAATTGGTCAGGAGTAACAAATTCGCCAGAAGGTTGCTTCTCTGAAAGCAAACGTTTCTTGGCTTCTTCATTGCTCACTTGATCTTTTTCTGCACGAGCGTCGACTTGTTTTTGCACCAATGGTGTCAATACCCAACCTGGGCAGATGGCGTTACAAGTTACACCTGTTTGTGCTGTTTCTAAAGCTGTTACTTTTGTTAAACCAACGATACCGTGTTTGGCAGCCACATACGCTGACTTTTGTGCAGAGGCAACTAAGCCGTGCACAGATGCCAAGTTAATGATGCGGCCCCAGTTACGTTGCTTCATGCCTGGCAATGCCATGCGTGTGGTGTGGAAGGCTGAAGACAAGTTGATCGCAATGATGGCGTCCCAACGATCCACTGGAAAGTCTTCGACATTGGCCACGTGCTGAATGCCTGCGTTGTTGACCAAAATATCAACTGCACCAAAACGTTTTTCAGCAGCTTGCATCATCGCTTCAATTTCAGCAGGCTTGCTCATGTCGGCACCGTGGTAATCCACTTCAACGCCAAAGGCTTTGACTTCAGCGATCGCTGCGTCTTTTTCTCCAAAGCCGTTCATCATGATGTTGGCGCCCTGCTCTGCCAATGCTTTAGCAATGCCCAAACCAATACCACTGGTTGAACCAGTGACCAATGCTGTTTTACCTTTCAACATACTCATTTCTAATAACTCCGAATTTAATAATTTTGTTAATTAATTAACTAGGCATCTCAGGTTGCAAGGTGACATGATCAATTTCATGTTTCTCTAACAACATCTTATTAATTTTTTCCATGGTGATGGGCCAATCTTGTAAGTCACGTATTTCCACATGACCAATCAAGGCAGGATGTCCTGGTGACATTTCCCAAACGTGCAAGTCATGAACGGCCAAAACACCATCAATCGCTTGTAGGTCTTTACCCACTTGCACATAGTTGATGTGGTGAGGCACACCTTCCATCAAGAAGTGATACGACTCTTTCAACACATCCGTTGTTGAGCGAAGCAATAAGACGCAAACAAATAATGACAAGATCGGATCGATTTGCATCCAGCCCGTGAAATGAATCACCACGCCAGCAATCAATGCGGCCAAAGAACCCAAGAGGTCGCCCATCACATGAACCAAGGCAGCTTTGGTGTTAACACTTTTCTTATCTTTTGACAGAATCCAGGCAACGATCAAGTTGATCACCAAGCCAATCACGGCCACCACCATCACTGCTTGACCTTGCACTTGATGCGGGTCGTTAAAGCGTGAGATGGCTTCAATGGCAATCCAAACAATCAAGACCATCATGGCCAAGCAATTAACAAAAGCTGCTAAAGATTCTGCGCGACCAAAACCAAATGAGTTTTTGATGGAAGGTGGTCGCTTGGCGATGATTTGTGCCAACAAGGCCAAAGCCAAAGCTGATGCATCGGTGACCATGTGGCCCGCATCGGAGATCAAGGCCAATGAGTTGGCCCAAAATCCTGCGAAGGCTTCAATGCCGGCAAAGAAAAAAGTTAGCAGCAAGGCTGCTATCAGAATGCCGGCTTGATGAGACTCTCGATAATGAAGATGCTGAGCATCGCCTTTCTTATGGGCATGCAAATGCGCAGTGTGTTGAGCTGCCTGCTGAGCATCCTTCATGATCAAACGGCGCTGGTATCCAAAGGACAGCCTGTTTTGGCGATCACTTCTTCTTTGCTCACACCAGGTGCAAGCTCAATCAACTTCATGCCTTGAGGTGTGACATCCAATACAGCTAAGTCAGTGATGATGCGGTTCACAACACCCACACCCGTCAATGGCAAGGTGCAGCTTGGCAAAATCTTGATGTCTTCGGTGCCGTCTTTTTTCTTGGCCACGTGTTCCATCAAGACCACCACGTGCTTCACGCCTGCGACTAAGTCCATC
>CALKUJ010000009.1 GCA_937996825.1 uncultured Polynucleobacter sp.
GACTACAACGTTGAAAAAGCACAAAAGGGCATTGTTTACATTGACGAGATCGATAAAATTTCACGTAAGTCAGATAACCCATCGATCACCCGTGACGTATCAGGTGAGGGCGTACAACAAGCGCTCTTGAAATTGGTCGAAGGCACGATGGCTTCTGTGCCACCTCAAGGTGGTCGCAAACATCCGAACCAAGACTTCTTACAAGTCGACACCACCAACATTTTGTTCATCTGCGGCGGTGCTTTTGATGGTTTAGAAAAAGTCATTCAACAGCGCACGGTCACAGCTGGTATCGGTTTTGGTGCGCAAGTACGCGGCAAAGATGATCGCTCCATTTCTGAACTACTGAAGGAAGTTCAGACAGAAGACTTGATCAAGTTTGGTTTGATTCCAGAATTAATCGGTCGTTTGCCAGTGGTAGCCACTTTGGCTCAGTTGGATGAGGCTGCTTTGGTGCAAATCCTCACGGAACCTAACAACGCCCTGGTCAAGCAATACCAAGCCTTGTTAGACATGGAAGGTGTTGAATTAGAGATTCGTCCAAATGCACTGAGTGCCATCGCTAAAAAAGCGATTGCCCGTAAAACCGGTGCTCGTGGTTTGAGGTCGATCATCGAACACGCTCTGATGGACGTGATGTATGACCTCCCAAGTCTAGAAAACGTTCAACGTGTGGTGATTGATGAGAGCACGATCAATGGCGACGGCAAGCCTTTGATGCTCTATCAAGAAGCCTCTGAGAAGGCGGCCTCTTAAGAATTTCTTGAACTAAATGTAGTAGCTAGAACTACTTATTCATCGAAAACCCCCTAAATAGGGGGTTTTTCTATTTTTCCTTCGAAAAACATCCTTTCAGAAGAGAAAAATTGAATAAAAAACCAAGAAAAATGCGTTTTTTTATTAATTTTCTTAGTTTTTACCCTTGTTTTTGAGCAAAACAGACCCAAATTCAATGTATTCTTACTACGTAGGAAAATACAAACACATTTTGGAGATAAACCATGCCTGGTGACTTGTTACTTCCTTCTGAACCCATCCAGCTGCCATTGTTGCCGCTAAGAGATGTGGTGGTGTTCCCACACATGGTCATTCCATTGTTCGTGGGTAGACCAAAATCTATCAAAGCTCTAGAAGCTGCCATGGAATCTGGCAAAAGCGTCTTATTGGTTGCCCAAAAAACGGCTGCCAAAGACGAACCTGCTGTGGAAGATTTGTACACAGTGGGCTGTATTGCCAAGATTCTACAAATGCTCAAGCTGCCAGACGGTACCGTCAAAGTGCTCGTTGAGGGAACTCAACGTGCTGATGTCGCTAACGTTGAAGACAGTTTGGAATATTTCATGTGTGAAGCAACACCTCAAGCAATCGCTTCTAGCGAAGTGCCAGAGATTGAAGCTTTGCGTCGCGCCGTGGTTTCTCAGTTTGATCAATACGTCAAACTGAACAAAAAGATTCCTCAAGAAATCCTGGCCACTTTGCAAGGCATCGATGACGCCGGTCGTTTGGCCGACACCATCTGCTCACACTTGCCAATCAAGTTGGATCAAAAGCAAAGACTTCTAGAATTGCCAACAGTGGTTGAGCGTCTGGAAGCGATCTTGGCTCACCTTGAAAGCGAAATCGACATTCTCCAAGTAGAAAAACGTATCCGTGGACGAGTCAAACGTCAGATGGAAAAGAGTCAGCGTGAGTACTACTTGAATGAACAAGTCAAAGCGATTCAAAAAGAATTGGGCGAAGGTGAAGAGGGTGCTGATATCGAAGAACTCGATAAACGCATCAAAGCTGCCAAGATGCCTAAAGAAGCTTTGAAAAAAGCTGAATCAGAAATGAAGAAATTGAAGTTGATGTCACCGATGTCAGCTGAAGCTTCAGTGATTCGTAATTACATCGAAACTTTGGTGAACTTGCCTTGGAAAAAGAAAAGCAAGGTCAATAATGATTTAGCGAATGCTGAAAAAGTATTGAACGAAGATCACTACGGTTTAGACAAAGTCAAAGAACGTATCTTGGAGTACCTCGCCGTTCAACAACGTGTTGAAAAAGTGAAGGCTCCAATTCTTTGCTTGGTTGGCCCTCCTGGTGTGGGTAAAACATCATTGGGTCAATCGATTGCTCGTGCCACCAATCGTAAGTTTGTGCGCATGGCCTTGGGTGGCGTGCGTGATGAATCAGAAATCCGTGGTCACCGTCGTACCTATATTGGATCAATGCCTGGCAAAATTTTGTCGAGCTTGACCAAGGTAGGTGTGCGCAATCCATTGTTCTTGCTTGATGAAATTGACAAGATGGGCATGGACTTCCGTGGCGATCCAGCGAGCGCCATGCTTGAAGTATTAGACCCAGAGCAAAACCACACCTTCCAAGATCACTATGTTGAAGTCGATTACGACTTATCAGATGTGATGTTTGTGGCGACTTCAAACTCATTGAACATCCCTGGTCCATTGCTTGATCGTATGGAAGTGATTCGTTTGGCGGGTTACACCGAAGACGAAAAAACTCACATTGCGACCAGCTACTTGTTGCCTAAGCAAATCAAAGGCAATGGTTTGAAAGCCGGTGAAATTGTGGTGGATGAATCAGCGATTCGCGACATCATTCGTTACTACACCCGCGAAGCAGGTGTGCGTGCGCTTGAGCGTGAGATCAGTAAAATCTGCCGCAAAGTCGTCAAGCTTTTGTTGCTCAAAAAAGAAGCGGCCCCGATCAAAGTCGATGGCTCAAACTTGGACAAGTTCCTATCAGTGCGTCGCTATGACTATGGTCTAGCAGCGAAGGAAAACCAAGTGGGGCAAGTCACTGGTTTGGCTTGGACTGAAGTTGGTGGCGATCTATTGACCATTGAAGCAGCGGTGATGCCTGGTAAAGGCAACACGATTCGCACTGGTTCATTGGGAGACGTGATGAAAGAATCTGTTGAGGCAGCTCGCTCAGTGGTTCGTTCACGCGGTCGCAAATTGGGCATCACTGAAGAGTCTTTTGAAAAGAAAGACATTCATATTCACTTCCCAGAAGGCGCCACTCCAAAAGATGGTCCGTCTGCAGGTATTGCGATCACCACCGCCTTGGTTTCAGTCTTGACTGGTATCCCAGTCAGAGCTGATGTGGCCATGACGGGTGAGATCACTTTGCGCGGTGAAGTCTTGCCAATTGGTGGTCTGAAAGAAAAACTATTGGCAGCTCACAGAGGTGGCATCAAGTTGGCTTTGATTCCTGAAGAAAACATCAAAGATTTGACCGACATTCCTGATAACGTTAAAAACGCGATTGAGATTGTTCCGGTCAGATGGATTGATAAGGTCTTGGAATTGGCGCTAGAAAAAATGCCCCAAGCCTTGCCTGAGTTAAGTGCTGAAGAAATCGCTAAAGCTGCTGAAGCCAGTAAATCTGCTCAAGCCAGCTCTGGGGATGTTCTCAAGCACTGATTTTTGTAGCAAAAATACCTTCGCACATCGGCTGAAGAAGCCTTTGTGTGAAGGACTTGTTTAACTTAACAGTCTGAAATATTTGCAGTGGGAATGAAGGTGCTGTATACTCTCGTTTCTCTGTGGGTGCTTAGCTCAGTTGGTAGAGCGTCGCCCTTACAAGGCGAATGTCGGGAGTTCGACCCTCTCAGCACCCACCACAGATTTCTTCTGACTTTTCTACGTCAAAACCTACCAAAATCCATGCTTGAATCGATCCGTAAGTACCAAAAATTACTGATGGGGCTTTTGCTATTGCTC
>CALKUJ010000010.1 GCA_937996825.1 uncultured Polynucleobacter sp.
CGAATTGGAGAAGAGCAGTGTCCAACAATCAAGCTGAACGGCGAAAGTGGATTTTAGCCCGAAATGAGGAGCAATTGGAAGTTTTGAACCAAAACTGGCCGATTCGTTGGGTCATGGTCAGAACCAGTCATCCAGGCAATGTGGGCTCTGCAGCCCGTGCGATCAAAACCATGGGCTTTGCAGCTTTGCATTTGGTTGAACCAGCTTATGAGTACATGGCCAGAAAAGCCGAGGCCATTTCTTTATCCAGTGGAGCTTTTGATGTCCTAGAAGGTGCTCAAAACCACCCCTCCCTCTTAAGTGCTGTCGGAGATAGTCAATTGGTCTTTGGCTTAACAGCCAGGGATCGTGAATTCGGCCCACCAGCGATTTCATTGCCTGAAGCGATGTCAATGGCCAGTACCGCAGTGGTAGCCAATAAACCAGTGTCATTTGTGTTTGGCACTGAACGCACTGGTTTGGACAATGAAGATCTCAAGCATTGCACCCATCGGGTGTGGATCGATGCCAATCCGAGCTACCCTTCTTTGAACTTGGCCCAGGCCATGATGATCGTGGCTTACTCGATGCGCCAAGGTTTGATGAAAGAACTGGCAATTGGTTCAATCCCACCTGAGACCCTGGCATCAAACAATGCCCCTGAATTGGCTGATCAAGCAGCAATCACGGCGATGCTAGACCATTGGCAAGAAGGCTTAGAGGCCATCGGCTATCTGAATCCTGAAAATCCTAAAAAGCTGATGCCCAGACTCCAAAGTCTATTTGCCAGAGCTGGCTTGCAAAAAGAAGAAATTGATCTTTTACGCGGTATCGCGAAACAAATGCTGCAACAAGTTAAAATCAAATAATGCCTTTATTCGATCACATTGACTCCATCATTTCCCGAGACCCTGCCGCGCGCACCCGTCTGGAGGTGATCCTTTGCTACCCTGGCTTACACGCCATTTGGTTGCATCGCATTGCTCATTTTTTATGGGGCATTGGTCTGAAGTTATTGGCCAGAATCGTTTCTCATACGGCTCGTTTCATCACCGGTATTGAAATCCACCCTGCTGTGGTTGTGGGTAAACGCGTGTTCATTGATCACGGCTTAGGTGTTGTGATTGGTGAGACCACCGTGATTGGTGATGATTGCACGATTTATCAAGGCGTCACTCTTGGTGGTACTTCTTTGTACAAAGGTACCAAGCGTCACCCAACCCTAGAGGCTGGCGTGGTGGTGAGTGCTGGCGCAAAAGTATTGGGTGGTTTCGTGGTGGGCGCTGGTGCTCGCATCGGCTCTAATGCGGTGGTGCTAAAAGCTGTACCTCCAGGTGCAACAGCGGTAGGAATACCTGCGCGCATTCTTGAAACCACTGAGTCACAACACTCATTCACTGCCTACGGCATCACACCAGAAGATCTCAGCAGTTAATGAATACCCAGGAGTTGGCAACGCATACGCCAGCGATGCAGCAATTTCTGCGCATCAAAGCTGAGCACCCACACTCCTTGGTTTTTTTTCGGATGGGCGATTTTTATGAGCTCTTCTTCGAAGATGCAGAAAAAGCAGCCCGCCTCTTAGACATCACTTTGACCCAACGTGGTCAATCATCTGGCAGACCAATCAAAATGGCAGGCATCCCCTACCATGCTGCCGAACAGTATTTGGCCAAGCTCGTCAAAGCCGGTGAGTCTGTGGCGATTGCTGAGCAAGTGGGTGACCCTGCCACATCCAAAGGTCCAGTTGAGCGACGCGTGATGCGCGTCATCACACCAGGCACAGTGACAGATTCAGCATTGATGAGTGATTTGGAAGATGCGCCACTCTTAGCGATTGTTCCGAGCAAAAAGATGTGGGGTTTGGCATGGCTGACCATCACCAGTGGTCAATTGCGATTCACGCAATGCGCTCCTCAAGAATTAGCTCACTACATCTATCGCATTCGTGCAGCAGAGCTGCTCTGCCCTCTTGGTTCTGAAAACACAATCAAAGAAGTCTTGCAAGCATCCAGTGCTGCTGAAGTGCATTTATCAGGCCACACGATTCCTGATTGGGTGTGGTCAGCCGACGAAGGACAACGCCGTCTTTTAGAGCTGTTCAATATGAGCAGTTTGCAAAGTTTGGGTATTGATGATGCTGAGAAATTTGCCCCAACACTGACTGCAGTCGCAGCCGTCTTGGCCTACGGTGCCAACACGCAAGGCTTGGGTTGGCAAGGCAAGCTGCCTCATATTTTGCAATGCCAATTAGAAGAAGATCAGAACTTCATTGGTATTGATGCGGCCACACGCCGCAATTTAGAAATAACAGAAACACTTCGTGGTGAAACAGAGCCCACTTTGTTATCTTTGTTAGATACCTGTTCAAGTGCGATGGGTAGTCGTTTATTGCGCCACACTTTGCATCACCCACTGCGTGATCAGAGCGTGATTGCTGAGCGTCACCAGGCTCTTGCCACATTGATCGAACAGGCATTTGTTTTAGAAGATTTGCGTCACACCTTAAGAGGTGTGGCTGATATTGAACGTATCAGTACGCGCTTGGCATTGGGCAGCGCTCGTCCTCGTGACTTGAGCAGTCTGCGCGACACTTTGGCGAACTTACCGACCATTGCCAAGACTTTGAATGATTTGAGCTCTTCAGCTCAATCAAGTTCATTGCTAGCATCTTTAGCAAACACTCTTGCATCCCCCTCCTCCTGTCTTGGCTTTATTACAAGCAGCGATTGCAGCAGAACCATCAGTGGTGATACGCGAAGGTGGTGTGATCGCTGATGGTTACCATGCTGAGTTAGATGAACTGCGTCGTTTGAGTGATGACTGCGGCGCATTTTTATTAGATTTAGAAACTCGTGAACGAGAAAGAACTGGCATTGCTAATTTGCGGGTTGAGTTCAATAAAGTTCATGGCTTCTTCATTGAAGTGACCAATGGTCAAACAGACAAGGTGCCTGATGATTATCGTCGTCGCCAAACTTTAAAAAATGCTGAGCGTTACATCACTCCAGAGCTCAAAGCATTTGAAGACAAAGCTTTGTCTGCCAAAGAGCGCAGCTTTGCTTTAGAAAAACAACTTTACGAAGAGTTATTGGTGCAATTACAAGCGCACGTGCAAGCATGCCAAGCGATGGGCTTGGCCTTGGCACAGGTCGATGTTTTAGCCACGCTTGCTGAAAGAGCTCAGACTTTGGGTTGGTCACGTCCTGAGTTCAGCAAGGATGCCGGCATCTCTATACAAGAGGGTCGTCACCCAGTGGTTGAGGCACAGCTTGCTAAAAGATCAGAATCTTTTTCACCGAACGATGTGCGCTTTGATCAAAGTCGACGCATGCTGCTCATCACTGGTCCGAACATGGGTGGTAAGTCCACCTATATGCGTCAAATCGCTTTGATTGTTTTATTGGCTTATGTGGGTTCTTATGTGCCTGCCAAGCAGGCACGCATCGGTGCCATTGATCAAATCTTCACGCGCATTGGTGCGGCAGATGATTTGGCCAGTGGTCGTTCGACCTTCATGGTTGAGATGACAGAAGCTGCAGCCATCTTGCATCGCTCGACCGAGCATTCTTTGGTCTTGATGGATGAAATTGGTCGAGGCACATCGACCTTTGATGGCTTGGCCTTGGCTTGGGCGATTGCACAACATTTATTGGTGAAGAATCGTTCATGGACTTTGTTCGCCACCCATTATTTAGAGTTGGCATCTTTGCCAAGTAAATACCCGCAATGCGCCAATGTTCATTTGAGCGCGGTTGAAAAAGGTCAAGGCATTGTGTTTTTACACACTGTCAAAGAAGGTCACGCGAATCAAAGTTATGGTTTGCAAGTGGCGCAATTAGCAGGTGTGCCTCAAGCAGTGATCAAAGATGCTCGTCAACATTTGCGTCGTTTAGAAGAGCACGCCAATCAAGAGAGTGCCCAGGTTGATTTATTCAGTCAGGATTATTCTGCTGCCAGTGCTGATGATGAAACATCAGCAGAAACCGCTAGGGAAATAGAAACGGCTTTGGCTGTGTTGCAGCAATTGAATGAGATTCAACCGGACAACCTCAGCCCCAAAGAAGCCCTTGATTTGTTGTACAGCTTAAAGAGATTGAGCTAAGAAGATCTGGGTAAGGAGATCTATAGACGATCAGTGCAATGTTGGGCGCTGAACCACAGGCTGTGCTGGTGGCTCATCATCAACGTCCATGTCTGACTCATCATCCACATCAAGACCAAAGGCTCCTTTTGGGTGACCATCTTCAAGTTCTTCTTCGGTGGCTTCACGTACATCGGCAACCACCAACCAGAACTTCAATGCCAAACCAGCCAAAGGATGATTGCCATCCAAGACCACTTTGTCTTCTGCCAAATCAGTGACGGTGTAGATCAAAGGATCTTCATCATCGTCCTCTTCTTCAGCAGGTGCTTGTTCATCATCCAAGAGGCCTTCGAATTGCATGCCAACTTCTAGTGGCTCAGGAAATCTTGAGCGTGGTTCGATCTTGAGTAACTCAGGGTCGTAATCACCAAAAGCGTCAGCGGGTTCCAACTGAATCGTGGTCTCGTAACCAACATCGTGGCCATCCACAGCTTCTTCTATTTTTGGAAAGGTACCGTCGTAGCCACCATGAAGGTAAATCATGGGACCGGCTGATTCTTCGATCAAATTATCCTGAGCATCAGTCAAACGGTATTTGAGTGAAACAATAGTATTCTTTTGTACTTTCATAATTGGTATTTTACGTCACCCCACCCAAGCAGGTCATAATCTTCCCATGACAACCCAGCCAAACAACCGCTACCAAGCCCCTAAAGCCCCACAACCCTTACCTATCCAAGAGCCTTGGGCTCTGTTGGGCGGCATGAGTCCAGCGACCTTCATGAAAGAGTATTGGCAAAAGAAACCGCTTCTGGTGCGTGGCGCCATCCCAGCGTTTCAGTTGGCCAAAGAGTCTGGTGTGGCACTTGAAAGCCCGATTTCCATGGCAGATCTGAGTGATCTAGCCAAACAGAAGAATGTCGAATCACGTCTGATCCAAAGTAAACCCTGGTCACTCAAAAAAGGACCATTCAAAGCCAAAGACATCCCATCTTTGAAGAAGGATGCTTGGACTTTATTGGTTCAAGGCGTTAACACCCACCACCCTATCGCTGCAAGAGTGATGTCTTGGTTTCGTTTTATTCCTGAGGCACGTTTGGATGATCTGATGATCAGCATCGCAGGCAAGCATGGTGGTGTCGGTCCACACGTGGATTCTTATGATGTGTTTTTGTTGCAAATGGCGGGTCGCCGCCATTGGAAGATTTCAGGGCAAAAAGATCTGCGCTTAAAAGAAGGTTTGCCACTCAAAATATTGAAGCACTTTGAGCCGACCCAAGATTGGGTTCTAGAACCTGGCGATATGCTGTATTTGCCGCCAAACATCGCTCATGATGGCTTGTCTTTAGACGCCGGTTGTCAGACCTGGTCGATTGGTTTCAGAGCACCGACTTATAAAGAGCTGATCAGCGAGATCCTTTGGCGCACCACCGAGGCTCTCGAGAATGATCCAAACCTTTGCCAGTTGTATGCCGATCCAAAGCAATTGGCCACCCTAGATAGCTGCGCAGTTCCAAAGGACTTGGTTGCAGCCGTGTCTAAGCACTTGAATGCCTTGCATTGGAGCGATAGCGACATCTCTTGCACCTTGGCCAGCATGCTGAGCGAACCCAAACCTCAAACGGTCTTTGAGTCACCTCAAAGTCAGTTGGATTTGGATGCTTTCAAAAAAATGATGGTGCAACAAGGACTTAGACTGGCACCTCAGTCCAAAGCCCTGCACGACCATGACTTTTTCTACCTCAACGGTGAGAGTTTGAGCGATTCTGAAGAGTCTGATTGGGCATTTTGGCTAGAGTTAGCCCAAGAGCAATCCTTGAGCCCAGCCCGATGCCAACAGTTAGTAAAACTCATTAAGGATGTTGATAGTCCTTGGTTCGAAGCCTATGGGTCTGCTTGGATTTTAATTGGCCAGGGATTAGGGTAATCACTAGTATTTTGCGCATTTTTATTTATAATCATTACTGATGCATTAATTTTAATAATGAAGGCATCCGGTCTAAATCACCGTTAGATGATTAGCTAATCTTTTAAGGAAATAAAATGAAAAAATCACTATTAATCGCTTCTTTGTTGGCAATTTCTTTGGCTGCTTGCGGCAAAAAAGAAGCTCCAGCTCCTGTAGCTCCTGCTGCTGCTCCAGCTCCTGCTGAAGCTGCTCCTGCTGCTGCTCCTGCTGCTGGCGCACCAGCTGCTCCTGCTGCACCTGCTGCTGCTCCAGCACCAGCTGCTCCAGCTGCTCCAGCTAAGAAGTAATTCTTCTTTAGAAGTAAAAAGACCACCCTCGGGTGGTCTTTTTTTTGCCTGCTGTTTTAAGCGTTCACTGTTTTTTGTTTTTGCTATTTCTAGTTTCGCTATTTTTTGTTTCGCTATTTTTAATTGTTGATCAGCGACCGATCTGCTGATCCAAGAGTGTCAAGATTTGAACGGCTGTCTCACCGAGTTCGTTCGTACCTTTTTCATCTTGCACAGTCACAGTGACATTACCGGCCACATCTTTGACTTGTACGCGATAACGTTTGGCTTTTTTCAAATCATCTTTGCTGCTCTTGCTGAATAAGTTTGCAAAGAAACCTTTTGACTCTGGTGATAGATCTTTGGTGTTCACGAAACGCACGTAGTAAATACCTTTACTTCTGTCGCGGTCTTCAACTGTGAAGTTAGAACGATCTAGACCAACACCCACTTCTCTCCACGCGCGATCAAAGTTGCTCGCGAACTCAAGACGAGGCTGATTGTCTTTCTTGATACGAGATGGTGCATTGGCGGCCACTGTTGATTTTTTACCAACGGATGCACGGGCAGCATCTTCAGTGAAACCTAAGCGCTGCATCAAACGAGCCAAGAACTCAGCTTCAAGTTCTGGGTCATTTGGACGATTGGTCCAAATGGTTTGAGTCTTATCGTTACCAGTCAACTCTTCAGTTGCACCACGGTGAGTGATGTAGATCTCAGTCTCACCTTTGCTGTTGACTTCTAAACGTGTGCGGAACTTGTCACGCTCACCAGTGGAGTAAAGAGAATCTAAAACTTTACCAAGGGTGCGGCGAATAATATCTTGAGGAATCTTGGCACGGTTTTCTGCCCAATCAGTTTCCATGATGCCTGTTTCTGGTGAGTCCGTTAAGAGAATGAATCCTGTCTCTTGCCAAAACTCACGCACACTTGGATACAAATCTTTGGCAGGCTTTGAAACCACCAACCAACGACGATTACCTTCACGTTCGATTCTCATGCCAGACACTGCTGGCAATACAGCTTCTTTGCCAGTTGGTTTGTTTTTAACTGCTGTGCTGTAACCAGACAATGTTGCACCACCATCAGGCACCACATAACGCTTGTCGCCACCCATGGCTGTCATATCAGGTGGGAAGGCTAAATTAGGACCCTTCTTTTCGCCAGCAGATTTGTAATCAATGGTGTCACCAGAAAACGTGCTGGTGCAAGCAGATGTTAAGACGCCAGTTGCTAAAACTGACATCAGTAGCATGCTTGATTTAATTGATAAGCGACGCATAAGTTTTCCTAAGTTATCGAACGATTATTTTGACATTAAGCCAGCGCCGATCAGCGCTTGCTTGACTTGTTCTTGAGCACTTGCCACCAAGGTGGTGAGTGGTAGACGAATACCTGGCTTCATTTTGCCCATGGCATTCAAAGCCCACTTCACTGGGATTGGGTTGGCTTCAACAAACATGGCTTTGTGAACAGGCAATAGTTTGAATTGGATTTCTTTGGCACGTGCCACATCACCGGCCATGGCAGCCACACATAGTTCATGCATGAGCTTTGGTGCCACGTTGGCTGTCACTGAAATATTGCCGCGACCACCCATCATCATCAGCAATAAAGCCGTTGGATCATCACCGGAGTAAACCGCGAAGTCTTTACAACCAGCCTCTTCCAAACCAGCGATCAACTGAATGCCGCGATCAAGATTGCCGGTGGCATCTTTGATACCCACGATGCCTGGAACTTTGGCCAAACGAATCGTGGTTTCTGTTGCCATGTCTGCCACCGTGCGACCAGGCACGTTGTACAAAATAACTGGCAAATCAACTTTTTCAGCGATCGTTTTGAAATGCTGATACATGCCTTCTTGCGTTGGCTTGTTGTAATAAGGCACTACTTGCAAGCTGGCATCTGCACCAACTTTTTTTGCATATTCGGTGAGTTCAATCGCTTCGCTGGTTGAATTACCACCAGTACCTGCAATGATTGGAATGCGTTTAGCGGTGTGTTCAACAGTCACTTTGATGAGTTCACAGTGCTCTTCAACTGAAACTGTTGGTGATTCACCAGTGGTACCAACGATCACGATGCCATCGGTGCCCTCAGCAATGTGCCAATCGATCAACTGGCGTAAACCTGGCAAATCTAGACTGCCATCGGCATGCATGGGGGTGACAATGGCCACCAAACTTCCTGAGATATTTTTAGCTAATTTAGTCATGTTTTTGATTGTAGCGGAACAGCACAGACTCTCTGCACACAAGCGGGTTTAGGCTGGGTGACGGTGAGGTCCTCATAGGCCAAAATCCTCATATTTGAGGCAAAGCCGAGCAGTTCATTGGGTTTTAATAAAAAGTCAGGGTTGCTGGGTTTGCCAAAGGCTTCATTACCAAGGGCAAAGGTTTCGTAGATCAAAACCCCTTGAGAATTCAATAAATTAGGCAGTTTTTGCAAAAAAGGCCGGTAGAGGTAATTGGTCACAATCACCGCGTCAAATGAGCCTAAATGGTCCAGGGACCAGGTATTAGTTTCTAGATCAATGGCTTCGGTTTGAATCGCCAGTTCAGGGTGCTTGGTTTTGATTTGCTGCAAAGAGGCCAAATCACGATCAATCGCTGTTACCTGAAAGCCTTGCTTGGCCAGATAGATGGCATGACGACCACTGCCGCAGGCGTAGTCCAAGACGCGCCCGCCTGCTTTGATCTTTGATGCGTGAGTTTGTACCCAGTCAGAAGCTGGGACATTCAACTCTTGGTGAGACTTAACTGTAATCAAGTCCCATGGCCTCGCGCACATCGCGCATCGTTTCTTGAGCAGACTTGCGAGCTTTGTCGCAACCATCAGCGATGATGGCGCGCAATAAGCTTGGATCATCCAAATAAGTTTGCGCACGTTCCATCATGGGTTGCTGCTCTTTTAAGATCGCATCAATCACGGGTTGTTTGCATTCCAAGCAACCAATGCCAGCACTCTTACATCCTTTTTCTGCCCATGCTTTGGTTTCTTCGCTGGAGTAAACCGCATGCAATTGCCATACTGGGCAACGCGCTGGATCACCCACATCGGTTTTACGGATGCGAGCTGGATCAGTTGGCATGGTTTTGATTTTTTTCTCAACAGATGCCGCGTCTTCACGCAAGGCAATCGTGTTGCCATAAGACTTGGACATTTTTTGACCATCCAAACCAGGCATGCGAGATTCTTGGGTCAAGAGTGCTTGCGGCTCAGCCAAGATAATTTTTCTTGAACCTTCTAAGTAACCGAACAAACGCTCGCGGTCACCCATCGATAAACTTTGCGCATCAGCCAATACCGCACGGGCTTGCTCAAGCGCTTCTTCGTGACCTTTTTCTTGGTACTCGGTTCTGAGCTCTAGGTATAACTTGGTGCGCTTACTACCTAATTTTTTAGCTGCTTCCAAAGCCTTTTCTTCAAAGCCTGGTTCGCGACCATACAAGTGATTAAAACGACGCGCGACTTCACGAGTCATTTCGACGTGAGGTACTTGGTCCTCACCTACTGGCACGTGTTGCGCACGGTAGATCAAAATGTCTGCTGCTTGAAGCAATGGGTAACCCAAGAAACCATAGGTCTGAAGGTCTTTTTCTTTGAGCTTTTCAATTTGATCTTTGTAGGTTGGTACTCGTTCTAACCAACCCAAAGGTGTGCCCATGGATAGCAATAAGAATAGTTCTGCGTGTTCTGGCACTTTGCTCTGAATAAACAAAGTGGCTTGTGTTGGATCAACACCTGCTGCCAACCAATCGATGACCATGTCCCAAACTGATTTTTCAATCACATCAGGTGTTTCATAGTGCGTGGTCAAGGCATGCCAATCTGCCACAAAAAAGTAGCATGGGTATTCAGCTTGAAGCTTTAACCAATTTTTAAGAACACCGTGATAGTGACCTAAGTGCAGAGCGCCGGTTGGGCGCATACCTGATAAAACTCGTTCAGAAAACATATATCTCTTATTGAAACTCCAACCAAACAGGTTGTAATTGTGATGGCAGATCAGGCAATGTGCCTAAATCTACATGACTCTCAGTGGGACTATGAAAATCAGACCCTCTGGAAGCCAAAAAACCATGCTGTAGTGCTACTTTAGCAAATGTTTTGTACTCTTCCTTGGTATGGCTACCGGTGACCACTTCAATGCCTCGGCCACCCATGTCTTTGAATTGGCTATAAAGCTCATCCAATTGCAAGCTGGTGTAGTTATAGCGCCCTGGATGGGCAATCACAGCAATGCCACCGGCTTGGGTGATCCAATTGACGGCGTCGGTTAAATTGGCCCATTCGTGACC
>CALKUJ010000011.1 GCA_937996825.1 uncultured Polynucleobacter sp.
TGATTACGCAATCTGATCCGCACAACGGATCTGGCAGTCAATACTTCCGTCCTTTTTGGGAGCTGACGCGCCTGTCATTGGAGTACACCCTAGACAGACTGAAACTAAATCGTGAATCGGATCAGGTAGAAAAACTGATGCAGCAATACGCTCACCTGACCCCGTTTACTGAAAATTTGGCAGTCCTTCAGAAAATCAAAGCTAGTGGTGTTACGACTGCCATCCTCTCTAATGGCAGCGTGGACATGCTGGCATCAGCTGTCAAGAGCGCGGACATGGAAGATGTCTTAGATCAAGTCATATCAGTCGATTCAATACGCCTTTTCAAGACATCGCCCGAAAGCTATGGACTTGTGCAAAAGACGATTCCCGTAAACAAAGATGAAATTCTGTTCGTATCAAGCAATGCATGGGATGCACTAGGTGCAACTTGGTTTGGTTTTACAACTCATTGGGTCAATCGGCAAGGTTTACCGTTTGAGGCTTTAACACCGCACCCACATTATTTCGGCCCCAATCTCACCTCAGTTCTCCATTCATTAGGTCATACGGATTTGACCGATTGACATGACAAGCAACGATTGGATGACTTGGGGGGCAGGCTGCATATTTGCCATCCTGATGGGTATTTTTCTTGCCAAAAAACAGGCCAGTAGATTTCGCGGAAAACACCAAGACGGACACTTCCCGCCTGTTACCTTTGCCGATTACGGTGACATGCGTTTTTTGCATTTGGGCACCCCCGCAGTGCAGGGCTCTATGAAGGTGAGCAAGCCGTTTGAGATCCACCTCGAATATCAACAGCGCATGATGGGCTGGTTGTTATTCACAGATTTAGATCAAGTCAGTCATAAACACGCCATGCAGCTGGGATTGGGCGCTGCATCACTGACCAAGTTTTGTTATCAGCATTTAAAGATGCGGACCATCGCCATCGAATTAAACCCACAGGTGATAACGACATGCAGGCAGTGGTTCAACTTACCCAAGGACAACGACAAATTACAGGTGGTATTGGGCGACGCCGCCGAAATTGCAAGCGACGACCAATGGCGCGGAAAGATCGATGCTTTGCAAGTTGATTTGTATGACCAAGATGCTGCCCGCCCAGTAATCGACAGCGAAGATTTTTACCGTGATTGCCGCAGCTTGCTCACCCACGAAGGTTGTATGGCGGTGAACTTATTTGGCCAAGCCTCCAACTATGACGAAAGCTTGAAAAAAATCACAACAGCTTTTGGCAAAGACGCCGTGTGGGCATTCAAACCCACCACAGCGGGCAACACCATTGTGTTGGCCTTTCGCCAAGCTCGCATGTGGGACCCGCAAGCCTTGCTTTCACAAGCACAAGCCATTCAAGCGCGTTGGCCTCTGCCTGCGACCAAGTGGTTGCGGGTATTCAAACCTCTGAAAGCCTGATGCAGTAAGGGTTTACCCCTCATTCTTGTCCACTTAAAAATAGGTGGAACCCACATCCGATAGGGGCTCACCCCAACTCCATAATTCAGCGCATATTTGCTTTTGGATTGAGGAGAACAAATGATCAAAAGTCAAAAAGACTTTTTCTCCGGCCTGATGTTCACATTGGTCGGCGGCGGTTTCGCTTGGGGCGCAACCAATTACACGATTGGTACGGGTGCTCGCATGGGCCCTGGCTACTTCCCCATGCTGCTGGGCATCTTCTTGGCCGTGCTAGGTGCCTTCATCACGTTTTATTCGTTGGTCGAGCACACTGAAGATGGCGAGCCTGTCGGCAAGTTTGCTTGGAAACCTATCGTCTTCGTGTTGGGTGCCAACGTGGTGTTCGGTATCTTGTTGGCTGGCTTGCCCAGCCTTGGTATCCCAGCCATGGGCTTGATCGCGGCGATCTACGCCTTGGTCATCATTGCTAGCAAAGCCGGTGATTCGTTTGTCTTGAGAGACGTGCTCATCTTGGCCACCATCTTGTCAGTCGGTAGCTACTTGGCTTTCATCGTGCTGCTGAAATTGCAGATGCCCGTGTGGCCCACCTTCATCACTGGTTGAGCCGGGAGAAATAAAAAATGGATTTGAT
>CALKUJ010000012.1 GCA_937996825.1 uncultured Polynucleobacter sp.
CGGTGAATACAAAGAAAGTGGCGTTGGTGGGTGGATGCACCGTCTTGCTGGTTTTGGGTTGCTGTGGGTGGCGTTTGGCATCGTTCTCGCAGCAGGAGTCGCAGTTGGATCATCATTCCGCCAGAAATGAATGAGGTCGAATGCGTGAACTGGCCTGTTAATTGGAAGCGTTCAAATAAAGGAAAGAAAGATGAATGATCAGGTCTCAAACAAATTGTCGAGGCAACCCTTTAGTCTTTTTGGCTTTCCTCACTACGCTTGGTTGCCGTTTAGCGTTTTCCACTAACCCCTGCAAACTCCAACAATCTGCTCACATCAAACTTGTCGCAGTGTCAAGATGCGTGGCAAAGATGTCAACCATACCCCCATGGGGTGGGTTGCCCACCGAAATACTAGGGGGTAACTTGAGCCTCTATGTATGGGGCTTTTGCACGTGTGGGTGCTTCGCTTGTTAGGTGAGCATGTCAACGCGATGGCGCTGGCTAGGCAACGAATAGCAGACTATGTACACTTCTATTCATGATAAATGCCAAAGATCGTGTCAAGTTCAAGTCTCGTAAAGTTTTCGTAGAGGCGGATCCTCCTGCTGACCGAAACAGACCATTGGAGTGGAGGCGATCTATCAATACGATTGACGTTAATGCCAATCGTTTAGTTATCAAAGAGCACCACAGTGTCACTGAGCACGATTACGATTTTGATTTTGGTGAAGCAGATAACGAACTGGAAAAGGTGCTCATTAAACCTAAGATCGGACTCAGGCGAGTCGTCTCTTCAATAGTCCCGCTAAGCGATATTCGTGATTCTGTTTACAGAACAATTGAAGTAGATAAAGACGAAAAAATTTATTCTTTTTTAAAGTCGGATGAGTATTTAGAGCTAACGCTGACTGATGACGAGCCTCTCAATAAGGATGCTCGCATTTTTGCTGCTGGCACTCAAAATGGTTACGCGTGGATTGATGAAGATGAGGAGCATCTGAGTGTTAATGTATCTGTCGGTAAAGACGTTCTGAGTCAACTTATTTCTGAAATTAAGAGTGGTCGAGTCGCTCAAGTCCAATTCAGGATAGCTCTTGATTCATTCAGTTTCGAAGTTGATGATGCTCTTAGAGAGTGGTACCACCCTAGAGACCTTGTAATTGACGGAAGAATGGCTCATGCAGCACTTGAGTCTTTCTCAATTGTCAGCAAGGAGTACGCGCACAAGCCTTTGCCTATGTCTGTCCCCGAGTCTGAGGGCAGGACTGACGAAGGTAATGTGCAACATCAGTCTCAACTGCCTCAAATTAACCATGTTGTTGACCTGACTTATCTGAAATCAATCAAAACAGTGCTCTGGTTTATCTTTGGAGCTTTGATTGTGCTCTGGCTAGGTGGAAGAGCATAGGTCGGCGTTGTTTAGCGTTGCTTGCAAATAAGGGCATCTAAAGTGCTGTGTGCAAGCACACAGAGCAGCCTTGAGTTTTTTACTGTTGATTGTTGTGTAGTGTTCGAAGACCATAGTCGCAGAACCTGATGGGAGAGATATGCTCAAGAGCATTGACAAGATTAAACGACTGGGCGTTTACAAAAATTACAGCAAGCCTACTGCTATTAAAGAATTCGCAGCAAAAAACCTTATTTATGGTTGGAATTACTCAGGTAAGACCACGTTCTCTAGGCTTTTTTCCATGCTGGAAACTAAGGTTTTGCATAGTGATTTTAAAGATTGCGAGTTCACATTTACTGACGGGCATGAATCCATAACAGAGAAAAATTTGCATGAATGTGGTTTATCCGTTCGTGTATTCAACTCTGATTTTGTTAGAAATAATTTGTTCTTTGACTCTGCAAGTTGTAATGCAATATTGCTTCTTGGAAAAGAGTCGGAAGCGGCTCAAACGAAAATTGATGCGTTTAAAAAACGTATTGATGAGTCAAGACAATTCATTCAGACTATCAATAAAAGGTCTATTGCTTACAACTCAGCCTTGCAGGATGAGAACAAAAATCTAGCTCAAAATATTCGAGAAAGATTAAAGATTTATCCCTATTCAGCAGTACACCTGACA
>CALKUJ010000013.1 GCA_937996825.1 uncultured Polynucleobacter sp.
ATATTTCGGTATTGAGCCAAAAGGCTTGCGTGTTCTTCTTTTAGGCACCGGTGGTGCTGGTGCTGCAATTGCCACCGCCTTGGTTGAAGCTAAGGTTGCAGAACTCGGATTGCATGACCTGGGCGATCGCGCTGAAAAATTAGCTCAACGCCTTGATGATCCATGCGTCACTGTTCCCGGCTCAGATCCTGCGGGATTTGATTTGGTGATTAACGCAACACCGCTTGGTTTGAACCCAGACGATCCGCTGCCATTTGATGTTTCACGCTTAGATCCAAAAGCTAAGGTCGTTGATATTTTGATGAAACACAAGCCTACGCCTTTACTGAAAGCGTGTGCTGAACGAAACATTCAAGCCTTTCCAGGTTTCGAAATGTTGGTGCAACAAGTACCAGATTACCTTCGCTTTTTCGGTATGCCCGAGATTGCCGACAAGATCAAAGACGATCTTTCCGAGGTCCGAGAGCATTTGTTCACGGCCTAATTTTTCACTCAACCTTTTTAACCACAACGGAGACACTCCATGAACTCACTACGTCGCGTCCTTTCGCTGTCCATCTTGACAGCTGCAATTGCAGCTACAGGTTTTGCTCACGCAGAAGACTTTCCTGCTCGTACCGTCAAATTCCCTTCAGCCAGTAACAAAGGCCATCCTCAAGTGTTGGGCGTGGAAAAGTTTGCTGAATTGATGGCCAAGAAAACCAATGGCAAATTCAAAGTGCAAGCCTTCCCTGGCGGCGCATTGGGCCCAGATTTGCAGACAGTTTCTGCGATGCAAGGTGGCACCGTTGAGATGACCGTGATGAACGCCAGCTTGTTGGCTGGTGTTTCTAAAGAAATGGCCATCTTCGATTTCCCATTCATGTTCAACAACGCAAAAGAAGCAGATGCAGTGTCTGACGGCCCTGTTGGTAAGAAGCTGCTCGACAAGTTGCAAGAAAAAGGCTTGGTCGGTTTGGCCTACTGGGACTTGGGCTTCCGTCAAGTTCACACGGGTAAGAAGCCAATCGCAAAAGCTGATGACTTCAACGGCGTGAAGATGCGTGTGATCCCAACACCAATCTATGTGGATTTCATGAAGTCTTTGGGCGCGTCACCAGTCCCCATGCCTTTTACAGAGACCTATACAGCCTTGGAGCAAGGTGCAATTGACGGCATGACCAACCCGCTCTTGAACATCTTGGATGGCAAGTACGACGAAGTTTCCAAGTACCTGACCATCACTAACCACATGTACACACCTCAAGCCGTGGTGGTTAGCAAAAAGTTCTGGGACAAGCTCACGCCAGCTGAACAAAAACTGATGCGTGAAGCAGCTCAAGAAACTGCTGTGTACCAACGCAAGGTTGCACGTGACGAAGCTACAAAAGTATTGGCCGATGCCAAGAAAAAAGGCATGACAGTTCTGGAGCTGAATGCTGAAGAAATCGCCAAATTGCGTGAACGCTCTAAGCCTGTGGTCGAGAAATACACCAAAGAATTGGGCCCAATCGTTGACGAGATGTACGCAGCTGTTGATAAAGCTCGTAAGTCGAAATAAACGACAGCATACAAAAACGTTTCATTGAGGGCACCTGAATGGGTGCCCCTTTTTTGCCCACTAAGGATTCATGATGTTTACCAAACTCATTGACCGGTACTGCCAATTGATCAGGGTAGTCATGGTTATTTCCCTTGCCCTGATGGTCGTGCTTGTGCTCGGCAATGTGTTTTTACGTTATGCCTTCAACTCAGGAATCACTGTGTCTGAAGAGTTGTCCCGTTGGCTATTTGTCTGGGTGACATTCTTGGGCACGATTGTGGCCATGAAAGAGGGTGCTCACTTGGGGACAGACACATTGATTTCACGTCTGCCTATATCTGGACAGAAGGTTTGCTTTCTACTTGCTCACATCGCCATGCTGTTTGCATGCTGGTTGTTGTTCCAAGGTTCTTGGGATCAGGTCTTGATCAACATTGAAACAACTAGCCCAGTTATGGAAATATCGATGGCTTGGTTCTTTGCGTGTGGCTTGGTGTTATCCGTTTCAGGCGCTGTGATTTTGATGAGCCAGGTGTGGCGCTTCATGACAGGTCAGCTTGCAGACAGCGAGTTGATTGGCATTCGTGAGTCTGAAGAAGAGCCTGTTGATGCGCCTGCTCCATTGAAATAAGCAAAGGATATTGAAATGACGATCGCTGTATTTTTAGGTTCTTTGCTTTTGGCCATGGCAATTGGTGTGCCAATCGCCTATTCACTGCTGTTGTGTGGTGCTGCACTCATGTGGCATCTGGACATGTTCGAAGCGCAAATCTTGGCGCAAAACGTGATGGAGGGCGCCAATAGCTTTCCATTGTTGGCTGTTCCATTTTTCATGCTGGCCGGTGAGGTCATGAATACGGGTGGCTTATCCAAACGCATAGTTGATTTTGCGATGGCACTTGTTGGCCATATCCGTGGTGGTTTGGGATATGTGACCATTGTTGCTGCATGCTTGTTGTCAGCACTTTCAGGCTCTGCGGTTGCAGATGCAGCGGCCTTAACTGCTTTGCTTTTGCCCATGATGGTGAAAGCTGGCCATGACAAAGCACGAAGTGGCGGATTGATTGCCGCTTGTGGTGTGATTGGCCCCATCATTCCGCCCTCGATTGGTTTTGTGATTTTTGGTGTTGCAGCGAACGTATCCATCAGCAAACTTTTCTTGGCAGGTATCTTTCCAGGAATTGTTTTAGCCGCTGGGTTATGGGGTACATGGTGGTACTTGATTCGCAAGGAAGACCTGACGCCTCCACCAAAGCGTGCAGCACATGAAATCTGGGACGCAATGAAAAGTGCGGGTTGGGCCTTGATGCTCCCGGTCATCATTTTGGTGGGCCTGCGCATGGGCGTATTTACGCCGACTGAGGCAGCGGTCGTTGCTGCCGCGTATGCACTCTTTGTGGCTGCGGTGATCTATCGCGAGTTGACTTGGAAGCAGTTGTACGAAGTGTTTGAGCGAGCAGCCATGACAACTGCCGTCATCATGTTCTTGGTGGCCGCTGCGATGGTGTCTGCGTGGTTGATCACGGTGGCCAATTTGCCTGCTCAAGTGGTGAGCTTGCTTGAGCCATTGTTGGATAGCCCTAAATTGTTGATGTTTGCCATCATGTTCTTGTGCATGATTGTTGGCACGGCAATGGATATGACGCCAACCATTTTGATTTTGACTCCCGTATTGATGCCAATTGTTAAAGCAGCGGGCATTGATCCTGTTTACTTCGGTGTGCTGTTCATCATCAATAACTCTATTGGATTGGTGACGCCACCTGTGGGCACGGTGCTAAACGTTGTTGCCGGTGTGGGGCGCATGCGTATGGATGATGTGACTCGCGGTGTCATGCCGTTTATGACGGTTCAGTTCTTAGTCATGTTCTTGATGGTGCTATTCCCATCTATCGTGATGGTTCCTGCAAGATGGCTTTACTAGTTCATCTTCGTCAAGTACGAGGTTGAACTAATACGAGGTTTTGTACTTAGCTAACGCTGGGTCAAAGCAAAAAATGTTTACTCATTTTTTGAGGGTGGCTGTGTCTCCAGTCACCCTTTTTTATTGAAACCTAGTTTGAGATTTGAACTTCTGACGATCGGCAGTATTAGGCCGATACAAATTTACGCTCAACCACTGGAGTCCGTATAAATTACATACAGGTATGGAGGAGCATTCGCAATTTGAATAATCACTCTCAAGTTGCCCAACAAAACCTTAGGGCAGTTCTTGGGTTAGCAAAATACTTGTGGACTTCGTATCAAAACCGAGTCAAATTTTCGATTGAAAATACCTGCTTCTAGAACTTTTTGTTGTTAGGCACTGCATACGCAACTACCGGTAACCAGATAGCAGGTGCCGTGGGTGAGTAATTGAATTAGAGTCAATAATGGACCACCATACACGGGGGAC
>CALKUJ010000014.1 GCA_937996825.1 uncultured Polynucleobacter sp.
CTTTCCCTACACGACGCTCTTCCGATCTCAATTTACCGAAGCCGTAGCTTGCATTTTTTACCAACTTAATTGTTTTTGATAAAAGACCAGAAGTTCTTCTGGTCGAGGTTTTTTTACTTCTTTTACGGGGTGCTTTTCTAACGATGTTTCTAATGATCATCTCCATCACGTTTTCTCCTCAAAGAGAACATGATGAATCTGGTTGATCTGAATTCTGAGGAAATACTCAGTAAGAAACCGCTGATTCGCTGAAAGAGAATTCTTACCAGGGAAAAATTACTTTTTTAATTGCGTGAGCAGGTGTCGCAAGTTGTTGTGATCAATCTCATGCATCAAGTGTAGTAGCTCGCCTATTTCACCCTTCGGGAATCCTTCACGAGCAAACCATGACAAGTAATTAGCAGGCAAATCACACAGCAACTGTCCGGCATGCTTACCAAAGGGCATTTTCATGCTGACTAATTTTTCTAATGATTCAGGAGTCATGACCATGATGTTAAAACAGGATGGTTATCAGCAATTTATTTCAGTCTTGAATACAATGGATTCATGTTAACCAAACTAAGCACCATTCCTCTATTCCCCCTTAGCCAGACGCTCTATCCTGCTGGCGCGCTAGATTTGAAGATTTTTGAAGTTCGCTACTTGGACATGGTCAAGGACTGCGTTGCCAACTCGACCAATTTTGGCATTGTCACTTTGGATGAAGGCAAAGAGGTAGCAGACCCCGCCGATAAACCTACTGTGTTTTTTCCAACGGGCACTTTGGTAGACATCACTTATTTTGATGCCCCACAACCTTCCTTATTTTTCATCAAGTGTCGTGGCACCAGACGCTTTAAAGTTCATCAAAGTCAGCGAGAGAAAAATGGTTTGTGGATGGGCGAAGTTGAGTTTTTATCTGAAGATGGCAACTACCCAATTCA
Source organism: uncultured Polynucleobacter sp. (assembly GCA_937996825.1). Classification (GTDB taxonomy): domain Bacteria; phylum Pseudomonadota; class Gammaproteobacteria; order Burkholderiales; family Burkholderiaceae; genus Polynucleobacter. The sequence continues at coordinate 927 of CALKUJ010000014.1, forward strand.
AGCTGAACATGTCAAACTGGCTGATAACCTTGGGGCCATCATTGCATCCTTGCAGAAAAAAGGTGTGCGAGAAGACCAGATGCCTTTCAGTCAACCTTATGATTTAGAACAATGTGGATGGGTGGCCAATCGCTGGTGTGAAATCCTGCCACTGACGCCAGCACAAAAACATCATCTATTGAGTATTGATAATGGCCGAATTCGTCTTGATTTGGTCAAAGAATTGATTGAAGAGATGACTGGCCAAAGTCAGTCTTAGTTTTTCCCAAATTCATCATTCATCAAATAGAATAAACACATCATTCACATTGATGGGTAATCATGGCCATTATTCCTAAACGTTATTCCGCTGCGGTTGCCGGTGCCACTGGCAATATGTTGGAATGGTTTGACTTTGCCATTTATGGGTATTTTGCAACAGCCCTTGGTAAGGTTTTCTTTCCTGCTAGTGACCCCACCCTTCAAACAGTGGCCTCATTTGGTATTTTTGCGATTGGCTATTTAGCAAGACCGATCGGAAGTTTGATTTTGGGCCCAGTGGGCGACCTACTCGGTAGAAGAAAAATGATGATCTGGAGCATCATGATCATGGGTGTGGCCAGCTTCATGGTTGCATTACTACCAAGCTATGCTCATGTGGGTGCTATTGCTGCATATGCACTTCTGTTTTTACGCATGACCCAAGGTTTTTCGATTGGTGGTGAATACACAGGCAGCATGGTGTATGCGGCCGAGGCATCTCCGCAGGGCAAAGAAGGTTTGATGTCTGGCATTGCACACGCAGGAGCATTGCTTGGATTTTTCTTAGGCTCTCTAACAGCTGCTCTCACCGCTTTTGTATTTGGCGAAAGCGCGGTGAATGATTGGGCTTGGCGCTTACCTTTCTTATTGGGTGCTTTGGTTGCAATTGCTGGCTGGAAATTAAGAGCTCATATGCCTGAGACTCTTGAGACCGCCATCGAACATAAGATCAGCTCAAAAGAATTGTTTGCTCTCATTGCCATGCGCTTAAAAGAGGTTGCACTTGGCTGGCGGACATTGGTACAGATTGCAGCATTGATTTCTTTTTCTAATGTGCTGTTTTATGTTCAGTTTGTCTATTTTGTTGATTACGCTGCCAAACATGGTGGCTCAATGCAATCTGCCAATACGGTGGCAACTGCGATTCAGTTTGTAGGTATTCCACTGGTGGTTTTAGGTGGCTGGCTGGCCGATAAGATTGGTAGAGTCAAGATCACCTGGTATGCCACATGGGCTGGAGCCATTTTGTGCATTCCGGCCATCCTCGCTTCTCAGTTAGGTGGTGTTATAGGTTTAGCCATCGGTCAAGCATTGATCGTGGCGCCAGTGATGTTGCTGTTTGGTGCCCAAGGTATTTTGATCAGTCGCTTGGTCAAACCTGAACAACGTTGTTCAGTGTTTGCTATTGGCTACAGTCTTGCAGTGGCGATATTTGCTGGCACAGCTCCTATGGTGACGGCTTGGTTGCTTGAAATCAATGCATGGACCTGGGGTCCCGCTGCCTATTGCTTCATTTATGCAATACCAGCCATTTATGCGCTGCACTCCTTAAGAAACGAAGATCAATGATTCCAGTTTTAAATGATCAAGAGTTATTCACTCTAGCTACGCAGCAAGATGAACAGCAATGCTCACATTGCGCCTCACATGATTTTTCTTGTTGGGAAACAATCCTCAGCACCTTTGATCGTGATGGCTTAAAAACAGTCGGCACTCTTAAACAGCCTGACGCAGATGAAATTTGGGATGAATACCACCCTGATGGCACCACCATTTGGTCAGAGAATGCTCCGATTGCCGTGAGCTTTCATCCATACAATCGTTGCACGGTTCATCAATGCCCAGCATGTTCAACCGTTTATTTGCGCTACACCGAGTATGGCGGCTATTACGTTGATGAAAGAATTCGGGTGGTCAAGCCTGAATTGATTGTTCTCAGTTAATTGGCTTCTTAATCAATTAACTTTTAGTGGGCACGCTGTTCAAGCCTGCTGCTTTCCTGAGCTTGTCACACAGAGGATTTAAAGATCCATCTTCTTCATAGATGTTGAATTCTCTGCAAGGACTTGGTCTTTGGTCGTAAATGGTGCAGCGATAACCTTCTGTTGCATCATGACTGAGTGCCACACAACCCTGCTTCCCAGTTTCAGTACCACGCATACAAGCCAAGTGAGGTGTCAGTTGTACTGTCAGTTCAGGGGGCACAACACCAGTGGACTGATGGTCTTGGGCATCATCAGAATTTGTAGCAATTTCGGCATGATAAAAAGAGACCCTCAATTTTTGACAACATTGACCGCATTCAAAACAAGGGTTGGTTGTATCGGTGCTCATGATTCATTCTATCAAGACACTGAAGGCAATTGATCCCAATCACTGGTGTATTTAGGCGAAACATTCTCTGACTTCATTTTCCAAGCTTGGTCTGTGCCCGTGGCTGCCACTCGCAAGGTATGAGTGCCATAACGTGTATTGATTGAATCCAGTGTTTTCATGAGGCGCACTGACTGTCCCCGCGTTTTGGCATCTTCAAACAAAGACTGTTGTACCACTGGTTTATCAGTCATCAAACCCAACATCACGCCGGCTTTTTTGTATCTAAAACCTTTTTTATAAATTTCTTTCAGTCCTTTGATGGCCATCTCCGTCAACACCAATGTGTCATCGCTTGGATGTGCCAAAGGTATTTGAATGCTCTGACTGTACTGAGGTTCATTTCTCATAAAAATATTGGTTTGAATGAACACACTGATTGAACTGGTCAATGATGCCTGCTCTCGTAATTTTTCAGCGGCTCTGCCTGTGTGCGTGGCCACTGACTCAGCCAACTCTTCCAAACTGAGAACTAATTTGCCAAAACTTCTAGAAGCAATGATTTGCTGTTTGGGTGGGGCCACCTCCTCCAGAGCCAAACAAGATATGCCACGTAACTCGTAACAAAGTCTTTCGATCACCACACCAAATTGCAAGCGCATCATTTGCGGAGAAACCTGCACCAGATCAAGTACTGTGTGGATACCCATAGCTTCTAAACGTTTGGCGATTTTTCGACCCACACCCCAAACTTCTGCAGCGGAAACTTCACTCATCCATTGATAAAGCTCTTGCTTGGGCATATTGCTTAAATCACAAACCCCATTGAATGAGGGATTCTTTTTCGCCAAGTGATTAGCAAACTTGGCCAAGGTTTTACTGGGTGCAATGCCCACGCAAACAGGCAAACCAGTCCACTGCTTGATGCGCTGTTTGATCTCAGAACCTAAATGAGTGGGAGACTCATATGCATTTAAAACAGATTCGATTTGCAGGAAGCTTTCGTCAACGCTGTAAGCTTCTAGCTTGGGCGTGAACTGTCGCAGTATTTCAACGACACGCTGACTCATGTCGTGATACAGGGTGTAGTTGGATGAACAAGCCAAGATGCCGTGTTGCTTGGCCAAGTCTTTCATCTGAAACCAAGGGGTGCCCATTTTGACGCCCAAGGCTTTGACTTCAGCACTGCGTGCCACAGCACAACCATCATTGTTAGACAGCACCACCATCGGTGTTTTTTCTAGCTGTGGGGCAAAGACTCTTTCGCAAGACACATAGAAATTATTAACATCCACCAAAGCAAACAGTGGTGCATGGTTGGAGTTTTGATTGAGAGAGCTCATGATCAGTCTCGCGATGAACTACTTGAATACCGTCTGACCACTCCAATGACCACACCCCATATTTGTAGCTCATGGCCTTCGCTGAAGGTGATGTTGGGGTAGTCAGGATTTTCTGGACGCAACTCAATGAGTCCTTTGTATTTGTACAAGCGCTTGATGGTGTATTCACCATTGACCACTGCCACCACAATGTCTTTGTGTTTGGGCTTTAAGGCTCGATCAACAACCACCTTATCACCATGATGGATGCCAGCCACAATCATTGATTCACCTCTCACAGTAAACATGAAAGTGGCTGGCTTATTCTGTATCAGATAGCTATTCAGATCCAATCCATCAGCCGCATAATCAGCCGCAGGACTCGGAAATCCTGCCGATAAGGGGTGCATGATGAGCAGCGTCTCATTCACCGATAAATCACCAGATAAGCCTTGAGGAACCTGGCTCAAGCTGGCTTGATGGAGAAGTTGATTGGTCGGTTGAGTCATAGCAATACTGTATATATATACAGTATATCTGAATTCAGACGAATTCAGCAAATTTGTTATTCCAACATTAAGATAGACCCCATCATGCTGGGGAAAATTCGTCAAAAACTACTTGCTGATACCTTCCCGAAAGAAGTTTCGGTAGCAGATCTGATCTGCCCTATTTGCGACCGCCCCATTCCTAATAGCCAAAAAGATGCCCATCACTTTGTTCCAAAATCAAAGGGTGGCAAAGCTACAGAGTATTTGCATCGAATTTGCCACAGGCAAATTCATGCTTTATTCACAGAAACACAATTAGCCAGAGAATTGAACACGGCCGAAGCCATCAGAGAAAAAGCTGAAATGCAAAAGTTCATTGCTTGGGTGCAATCCAAGCCGAATGATTTTTATCAGCGCAGCTCAAAGAGCCAGCAGTTTAAAAACGCCAAAAACCTGCTCTAGGGAAATAAAGCTCTCGGTATTTTTGCTCTTGCTTGAGCGATGTCACCAAGAAGCGCACGATTTCATCATGCTTGCTAGAGCAATCGAGTTTGCGCTGTGCGATGCGCTCTTTAGCAGCAGCAACAATCGCAACATCTAAATCAAACGCCCTGCTGTCCAAACCTGTTTGAGCTCCCAAACAAAGTTGAAAGTCACTCATGGTGTCGATTCTTTGAGTGATTTGCTGTGGAGTCAAAGAGGCGCAGCCACTCAACAGTACCAATGCCATCAGTGCCAGGTACTTAGGAAATCCTTGGATTGAAAATTGATTGACCATATTCATACTTTAGCAAATATTGAACTTTTTATCTTTTGATTAATCAATCATGAGAGAGTCACGCTACTTGCTTTGAGCGGAGAGTGTTCTGCGAGCTCATCAATGTAGTTTTCAATACCGCTGCTCTCTCGGATTAAAAAGCGCTCAACGGCTTTAGAGAACTCAGGATCTTTGATCCAGTGAGCAGATTGCATTTTGACCGGCATAAACCCTCTGGCCATTTTGTGCTGCCCCTGAGCACCACCCTCAAAAATATCAATCCCCTGACGGATGCAGTATTCGATGGCTTGGTAGTAGGCAGTTTCAAAATGCAGGCAAGGCACATACTCCAAAGCACCCCAATACCGACCGTAAGCGGTTTTAGTAGATCCAGACTGATCAACAAAGAGCAAGGATGCTGCGATTGCCTGTTCATTCCTGTGGGCCAAAATCAAATGAAGATTTTCTGGCATGCTTTGGCCGAGCATCTGAAAGAATGATTCGCTTAAATAAGGTGATGAGCGGTGTTCATAGTAGGTGTTGGCATAACAGCGATAAAAGAATGTCCAATCCTCTTGGGTGGCACTTGGACCATCAACATGGCGAAAAGATATTCCTGCACTTTGCACCTGAGCTCGTTCTTGTCGAATGTTTTTACGGCGCTTCATATTGAGCTGACTTAAAAAGTCGTCCATGCTTTGGTAAGCGTGGTTTTTCCAATGAAACTGGACAGCATCTCTGGCCATGAATCCTTGTTTCAATAAAAGCTCTTGGGTTTCTTTCTCAGCAAACAGAATGTGTGCAGATGAAATCTCATTTTGTATCAATAATTGTTTTAATTGCTCAATCAGTTGAATACGAACCGCATCAGCATGCTCACCCTCACCCACTAATAGACGTGCTCCTCTGACGGGTGTGAATGGAACGGCACAAAGTGCTTTGGGGTAATAAGACAAGCCATGCTGCTGATAGGCTTCAGCCCAAGACCAGTCAAAGACATATTCGCCATACGAATGATTTTTTAAATACAAAGGCATCAAGCCAATAGGATTTTGATCACCGGATGAGTAAATGGCCAGGTGTGCCACTTGCCAACCAGTGTTGCCACCAACGCAAGCGCAATCCTCGAGAGCACTTAAAAATTCATGGCGTAAAAAAGGAGTGGCGTCTTTACTCAAAAGATTATTCCAGCCATCTTTTGAGGCCATATGAATACTGCTGAGAATCCGACATTCAAAGTTATTATTTGCAGACACTTTTATTTGCCGTGATTTCTGATGAGTTAAAACAGAATTTGATTGTAATTTAAGCGCGAATAATTTTTTTAATGCTTTAATTACCTTTTATCCCCAAAAAATATGAAACCAACCATTACCATCGATTTTGTTTCCGACATTGCCTGCCCTTGGTGCGCGGTTGGTTTTGGCAACCTATCTCAGGCGATGAGCCAGCTAGAGATGGTGGTGGACTTTAAAGTTCATTTCCGTGCTTTTCAGCTCAATCCTCACATGCCTCCTGGTGGGCAAGACGCCATGGAGCATTTGACTCAAAAATATGGCTTGAGTCTTGAGCAGGTGAAAACCAATCAAGCCCAAATCAGAGCCAGAGCTCTTGAAGCTGGGTTTCAATTTCATCCAGAGGGTCGTAAGCGTGTTTACAACACCTTCAATAGTCACCGCTTGTTGTATTGGGCAGCGAATGAATGTGATCTTGATAAACAAGCAGCTCTTAAAAAAGAATTACTCAATACCTACTTCTGTTTGGCCGTGAGCCTTGATGACGAGAAAAATGTTCTAGATGCTGTGGCTCGAGCAGGGTTAGACAAAGTCAGAGCTCGCAAAATATTAGCCAGCGGTGAGTTCACTGCTGAAGTTAAAGCTGAAGAACAGTTTTATAAGAACATGGGGATACAGTCGGTACCCTCATTGATTCTTAATGAGGAATATTTACTTCAAGGCGCCCAAGAACCAGAGTCACTGATCAGCGCCTTTGAGCAACTGATCATGTAAGTGATCATCAGAATTTAGGGAATTCGCTCTCTTCTTCAACCTTGTTGAACTCCAGCTTGATTGGCGTAAAAAATAATTGATATACGCAATAAGCCTTGATGCCTATTTGAATTAATACAAGCAATCCCACAACAATGGCACTGGTATGCATTAAGAACATCACACTCAAAGGCAAGAAAAGCACAACTGTATAAGCTAAGAATAGATATCTGGCCAAATTACTTGCACCAGCAATTTTCCAAATAATGAACAAGTAGAAAGCGGCTTGAACCAATGGCCCGTTCAAACCATGTTCAGCAAATGTGGGTGAACTAAAGGCAAAGTAAGCAACCGGCAATAACTGCAAGACCACATCAATCAAGAGTAATTGGCTAATTTGTTTTAGTTTCATTTTTGGACTATCAAATGGTGGAGGAATGGGTCTATTACAAACTTTTAAGGTCTGTAGTTTAGCTTGAGTCTACTTTGAGAGTGTTGTTTGATAAAACTGGAGGCGGAACCCAGAATCGAACTGGGGTACACGGCTTTGCAGGCCGCTGCATAACCACTCTGCCATCCCGCCGGGGATGAAATTGCTAATTAAAAAGGGAAGCTGATTAAGCTTCCCTCGTAATTTGGAGCGGGATAAGAGGCTCGAACTCTCGACCTATACCTTGGCAAGGTATCGCTCTACCAACTGAGCTAATCCCGCATAACAACAAGACCGATACTTTAACACATTTTTCGCCTATGTCAAATTATCAGACTTTGACACTATAGAGGTACTGCTGGCGTTAGGTTACTACAAACTGATGCTTTAGGTGTTGATTTACTTGACTTTTATAGCTTACAGGTCCGTTTTAGCCTTAATTAATGGCCAAGCTTTTTGCAAGTAGTAGAACATGGACCAAACTGTCAAAACTGCGGCAACCCAAATCAAAGGTCTACCGATATAGCTGGTATGAAATAAGTTGAATAATGTGTCGTTGTAAAGCAAAAATGGGATGGCGATGAGTTGTGCCGCCGTTTTAAGCTTTCCAACAAAATGTACCGCCACGCTTTTAGAGGCTCCAATTTGTGCCATCCACTCTCTTAATGCAGAAATGGTGATCTCTCGGCCGATGATGACTAGGGCTACCCAG
>CALKUJ010000015.1 GCA_937996825.1 uncultured Polynucleobacter sp.
CTTGCATATTGCCATCGCAAATGCCGATCCACTGCACTAAATCATGTAATTTTTTGGCATAAGCTACGGCTTCTGCCGCTGAACGCATATCCGGTTCAGTGACGATTTCCAATAGCGGAGTGCCTGCACGGTTTAAGTCGATGCCTGACATGCCTTCTTGCGCGCCGTGCACAGATTTACCAGCATCTTCTTCTAAGTGAGCGCGGGTAATATTGATGACTTTTTCGTAAGCTTTGTCGCCGCTACCTACTTGAATCGTCATGCTGCCTTTACCAACGACTGGTAATTCGTATTGGCTGATTTGGTAGCCTTTAGGTAAGTCTGGATAGAAGTAATTTTTACGTGCGAAGACCGAGCGTGGTGCAATTTCTGCGTTCACCGCCAAGCCAAATTTGATTGCACATTTTACTGCTTCTTGATTGAGAACTGGCAATACCCCAGGCAATGCCAAACTCACCACGCAAGCTTGCGTGTTAGGTTCTGAACCGAATGCGGTCGAAGCACCGCTAAAAATTTTCGTTTTGGTTTGTAGCTGGGTGTGTGTTTCCAGCCCGATAACGACTTCCCATTCCATTATTCAATTCCCTCTGGCATTTGTGTGTGCCAATCTGTGACTTGTTGATAAGCGTGGCCTGCATTGAGCATGCGTGCTTCATCAAAATAATTACCAATAATTTGCAAGCCAACCGGCAAGCGTTTGCCATCTTCGCTTGGTGCAAAGCCAGCAGGAATGCTCATGCCGGGCAAGCCAGCCAAGTTAACCGCAATGGTATAAATGTCTTGTAAGTACATCGCGACTGGATCGTCTGCTTTTTCGCCAGCTTTAAATGCAGTTGATGGTGCGGTAGGCCCCATGATGATGTCGCACTGTTTGAATGCGTTTTCAAAATCTTGCGCAATCAGGCGTCGGATTTGCTGGGCTTTTAAATAGTAAGCATCGTAATAACCAGCGCTTAGTACATAAGTGCCGATCAAGATACGACGTTTAACTTCTGCACCGAAACCTTCCGCACGGCTCTTGCAGTACATATCCATTAAATCATCATACTCTTTGGCGCGGTGACCATAGCGTACACCGTCAAAGCGAGATAAGTTACTTGAGGCCTCAGCTGGTGCAAGTACGTAATAAACAGGAATAGACAGCATAGTGTTCGGTAAGCTGATATCGACAATCTCAGCGCCTAGCTTTTTATACTCAGCAATCGCTTCTTGAACTACTTTGGCAACGTCTGCACCTAAGCCTTCAGCAAAATATTCTTTTGGTAAGCCGACTTTTAAGCCTGCCAGCGGCTTATTCAGGTCGCGTGTGTAGTCTTCTTTTTCGCGATTTAGGCTAGTGGAGTCGCGTTTATCGAATCCTGTGATGACGTTCATCATCAGCGCCATATCTTCACACGATTTTGCCATTGGTCCAGATTGATCTAGAGATGATGCAAACGCAATCATGCCAAAACGAGAAGCAAGGCCGTAAGTTGGTTTTAAGCCTGAGAGCCCACATAATGAGGCTGGTTGGCGAATCGATCCGCCAGTATCTGTTCCAGTTGAAGCGGGTGCCAAACCTGCAGCAATTGCTGCAGCGGCATCATCTGCAGCCTTGGCAACGCCACGCTGTGGGTGCTGCCGATGTGCTGACCCTCTACCCTGCCCTAGGTCAACCACGCGCTTTTTGGCTCGCGCCCAAAGACGTGGCCGCGCCCACAGGAACAGCCCTCAGCGCAGACCTGTGGCAAGTGGGCGAAGTGATGAGTGGCATTGCGTGGGTTGAGCTGGCCACCTTCGAGGCCTTTGTGCCGCAGATGCTCAACTACGAATCAGTGGATGGCGTGAACTTCAAAAAAGGCTGCTATCCCGGCCAAGAGATCGTGGCACGCAGCCAATTTCGTGGCACCTTGAAACGACGCGCTTTCATTGTCCAAAGCAGCGTGCCTATGACCTCGGGTCAAGAAGTGTTTTCTAGCCAGGATCTCAGCCAACCCTGCGGCTTGATTGCACAAGCCGCCCACGATGGTTCACACCATGTGGCCATTGCTGAACTGCAACTCAGCGCAACAGAAAACAGCAGCTTGCATTTGGGCAGCGCCTCGGGCGAGACGCTGACGCTGCTTCCTTTGCCCTACGCGTTGCGCGAAGACATTTAAGGCCTTGTTGCGGAGGCATCACACCAAGCTGCGCCGCATCTCGATGTGTGCGATCCCCACTTCGTCAAAAGGCTGACCATGCGCCACAAAGCCTTGGCGCTTGTAAAAGCCTTCGGCACTGCGTTGGGCATGCAAGCGCACTTCATGGTCGCCGCGTGCGCGTGCGGTTTGCACCAAGACCTCAAGCAGTTGGTGACCCAAACCTGAACCGCGCATCAAACGCGTGACCGCCATGCGACCGATCTGAGCGATCCCTGGCTGGGCTTGCAACAAGCGCGCGGTCCCCATGGGTACACCGTAACGGTTCGTCAACACGGCGTGTGTGGCGTGGGCATCGGCCTCATCCCATTCGTTTTCGGGGGCAATGCATTGCTCTTGCACAAAAACCTCGGTGCGCACCGATTGAGCTGCAGCTTTCAGCTGATCCCATGTGCCGACAGCGGACGTGGTGACCGATTCGCCAGCTTCGAAACCCAGCATGATGTCGCGCAAACTTTGCGGCACAGGCAAGGAGGTTTGTGTGGCCGGGTTGGCATAGACGTATAGCAACTCTCCGGTGATCAGCAATTGATCACCGCAAAAAATGGCGCCACTGAACTGAATCGATGAATTGCCGATGCGCTGACACTTCAGACCGACCTCGAGCTGGTCGTCGTAGCGTGCCGAAGCGTGGTATTCGACGGTGGCCTTCTTCACATACAAGTCGCCTCCTAGCGCATGCATGGTCTGCTCATACGGCAGCGCCAAGGCGCGCCAGTAATCGGCCATGGCCGTGTCGAAGTACATCAGGTAGTGGCCGTTGAACACAATTTTTTGCATGTCCACTTCGGCCCAGCGGACGCGCAGGCGGTGGAAGATCGGAAGAGC
>CALKUJ010000016.1 GCA_937996825.1 uncultured Polynucleobacter sp.
TAGAGCCACCCGAGTTAGGCTGTGCGTAAGCTTGCGGTGCATAACCCGCAGGCGCAGTATTGGGCGTGAACTGTGCACCAAAACCACGTTGTGCAGAGGGTGCACCTGCCAAGGACGTGACAGGTACATCGCTGGCTGTGTTGGTCTTGCTCACAGCAGACCGACGAAGCCACAAACCAAACACGACCAAACCAGCGATGGCAATCCACACGTAAGCCAGCGACGATCCACCAGCGCTAGGTGCCGTCTGTGGCGTGACTTGAGTCGCTGCGTGCGTTCCCGATACGACGGATGGCTCCATCACCACAGACGATGTAGGTGCGGCAGCTAAGTCGTTCACCTTGGCCATCACCACATTGAACTTCTCAGGGCTTGTGGCGAATTTCAGAGAAGGGTCGATATCCTTAGCCTTTTGCAACTCGGTTTGCGCTTCTTTGTAACGGTGCGCATGCGCCAACACTTGGCCCAGCTCGTAATGCGCTTTGGCACTTTGCGGTTTATCTTGCAGCACCTCACGCAGCATGGTTTCGGCTTGCGTGTATTGGCCCGCTGCCACAGCGGCTTCAATGTCTTTGGGTGTGGGCAACGCCAACGCCAAGGTGGCACCCAACACGAATGCACCCGCAACAACAGATTTCAACAATCGAGAGAACATGAAATTACCTTTCAATCCAATCTGAACACTTCAGTGGCGTTGCATTGTGCAACAACATCGAAGGTATCAGAACAATCAATTCCCTTTGCCAACTGACCAAAGCAGCTTTGATTGGTCAACATATTTTCGAATTGCTGCTGTGGCTTGCAAGTGACTAACACCTTTTATTTTTTCATCAAATTGCGCGATTGCTTCAAAGTCATGTCCGTTGTACAAAGAATCAACTAGCGTTGAGACGAATTCACTCTCATCACCCAAAGTACTCTTTCTTTTTTGCATCCAAGCTGACTTAGCTTTTTCAACTTGCTCTGAAGAAAATCCATCCGAAATAACTTTCAACAGTAAGGACTTAAGACTGTCAATGACTTTGCCTGCATTTGAACTTGATGATGTGGCATAGAGTTGAATGGTTGATCGGTCCTCAAAAGAGGATGCCGAGACCTTCATCCCAGAGGAATACGCCAACCCTTCAGTCTCTCGTAATTGCTGCCATATCAGACTGCTGGAGTTGCCACCCATCACATACACAGCCAACTGAAGGGCGGGGAAATCATCTGACTTGAAGCTGAGGGGCACCACAGTGGTACCTGTCACGCTAGCGTTAGTTTTATCCGACATCACCACAGTAATGGGAGTGACGTCCACATTAGCAGGCGCTACAGGACTTGGGACACGCTCGTAAATTGATAAAGACGGGTGCTTAAGATTTGTTTTGGCCCATAAACTTTTGAATTCGTCAGCACTTAGATTGCCAACAACCCCGATACGCGTATGAGAGACCTTACCGAAATCTCGACTGCATTTCACAACATCTTCATATGCAAGTTTTTTTATTTCTTGGATCAACACTGGATAGGTTTTAGGTCTACTCCA
>CALKUJ010000017.1 GCA_937996825.1 uncultured Polynucleobacter sp.
AATCCTACGTTGACTTTGTATTTTTCGGCAAAAGCTCGCATAAGAGGTGCAGCAATCGTCAATACCTTTGACCCCGTTCGCATCGCGTGTGCCAGACTTAAAACAAGCGGCGCAAGCCTGTAAACCCGCGTACCCGGTTCAAGCTGCAGCAAACCTGCGGCGACAAGTGTTTGCGTCAATCGACTAACGGTTGATTTGGAAAGATCCGTGCGTTCTGCAATTTCCCCATTTCCCAACAAAGCTGACCCTGGCCGAAACGCGCGAAGAATATCGATTCCACGTTCCAGCGAGCGATTGGCTGGAGAAATTCCGGGCTTTGCTGCTGAAGGTGCTTTGAGGTGAAGTGAGTCGTGCATTGGATCAAGTTACCTTGTGAAATCAGCCACCATTCTAGAAGTTTTAATTCCATCTGTTGGAATTTGGTGGATGATTAAAAGTCATCCTGTGACTAAGCTACGTCCACCACAAATAATCGGAGACACTGAAATGACTTTTCACTTTGCACAAGGCCTGAAGCGTAGGAGCTTGGTTATTGCATCTGTTTTGGTATCGGCCTCTACTGCTTTTGCTGCTTACCCAGACAAACCTATTAAGTTGGTTGTTCCATTCGCGCCAGGTGGCGGCACTGACAGTATTGCGCGCACTTTGGCGGTCGGTATGTCGCAGGTCTTGGGTCAATCGCTGATCGTTGAGAACAAGCCAGGTGCGGGCACCATCATCGGGACGGATGCGGTTGCCAAAAGCGCGCCTGATGGTTACACGCTGGTTGTTGCAACATTTGCGCATGCGGTTAATCCCAGCTTAATGAGCAAATTACCTTTCGATACTGAAAAAGCATTTACCCCTGTTGTGATGGTGGCCCGCGGTCCCAATGTCTTGGTCGTACGTGCAGAGAGTTCGCTCAAAAGTGTGAAAGATTTAATTGACGTTGCCAAAGCAGAACCATCAAAGCTTTCGTATGCATCTCAAGGTAACGGCACATCTGCGCACCTAGCTGGTGAGATGTTTGAAAACTTGGCACAGGTCAAGATGACCCATGTTCCTTACCGTGGCGCTGGCCCAGCGATGACCGATTTGTTAGGCGGGCAAGTTGACATGCTTTTTGGTACGGCTGCAGCTGTGGCGCCACACATTGCTAGCGGTAAGTTGCGAGCAATTGCTGTGACAACGCCAGAGCGTTCACCTGTAATGAAAACTATTCCAACAGTTGCTGAAACCGTACGTGGTTATTCCGTCGAAAGTTGGTATGGCTTGTTTGCCCCCGCAGGTACACCAGACGACGTAGTGATCAAACTGAACAACGCAGCTAAGCAAGCTACCCAGTCAGCTGAATTCCGCCGCAAGATAGAACCTGAAGGCTTGGTTGTCTCTACAGGCACGCCTCAAGAGTTGGATGCGTATGTCAAGCGTGAAGAGACGCGCTGGAAAAAAATTGTCAAAGAAAACAATATCAAACCTGATTGATACACATAGGAACATTCATGGACTACTCTCTGATTGAGCTCAAGGTTGAGCAAGCAGTTGCAACTCTGACCCTCAACCGCCCTGATAAACGCAACGCAATGAGCGATCAAATGCGCAGCGAATTCATTGATGCGCTTGAAAGCATCACCGCTGACAAAGCCATCAAGGCTTTGGTGTTGACGGGCGCTGGTAAAGGCTTTTGTGCCGGTGGTGACATCAGCGGCATGCAAAAGCGCATGAACGCACCCACGGGGGAGGTTGGTTTCAATGGTTGGCATCGTCAACAGCGCGTGCACTACACACAGTCACTGTTGCACACGTGCCCAAAGCCAGTGATCGCTGCGGTGAATGGAGCAGCTTCAGGTTGGGGGGCTGACACCGCTTTGGCGTGTGACTTCATCATCGCCATTGAGTGGGCCAGTTTTGCGTGGTCTTATATCAACCGCGGCATCATTCCTGATGGCGGTGGCATGTACTTCTTGCCACGCCGTGTGGGTATGTCAAAAGCTAAGCAATTAATTTTTAGCGGTCGTAAGGTGGATGTTGCTGAGGCCTTGGCCATCGGTATCGTGGACCGTAAATCTTCGGCTGACACTTTGTTGGCGGATGCACAAGCGTGGGCCATTGAACTAAGCAAAGCATCTTCCACCGCCTTGGCGCTTACTAAAACCATTTTGAATCAGTCGTTTGAAATGACGTCGCACGATGTGTTTGCTCAAGGCAGTCAGGCGCAAGGCATTTGCTACACCAGTTCAGAGCACCGTGCCTCTGTAGAAGCATTTTTGGCAAAAGCCGCAATCTAGGATCAAAATGAATTCAATTTCTCGATTGCTCAAACCGAGCA
>CALKUJ010000018.1 GCA_937996825.1 uncultured Polynucleobacter sp.
GTTCAGACGTGTGCTCTTCCGATCTCGTCGTCGAAGTAACCAGTGCCAACTTCTTGCTGATGTGAAACGAATGTGTAGCCACGGTCACGAGCAGCAAATTCTGGCTCCTGTACTTTCTCGATGTATGCAGTCATACCGCGCTGCATGTAGTCTTGTGCCAAGTCGAACATGTTGTACCACATAGAGTGGATACCAGCCAATGTGATGAACTGGTACTTGTAACCCATTGCACCTAATTCACGTTGGAATTTAGCAATTGTTGCGTCGTCCAAGTTTTTCTTCCAGTTGAAAGATGGTGAGCAGTTGTAAGCCAACATCTTGCCTGGGAACTTCGCACGAATTGCTTCAGCAAACTGACGAGCAAACTCGAGGTCAGGAGTACCTGTTTCACACCAAACCATATCAGCGTATGCAGCGTATGCCAAACCGCGTGAGATCGCTTGATCCAAGCCTTTACGTGTTTTGTAGAAGCCTTCAGCTGTGCGCTCGCCTGTCAAGAATGGCTTGTCATTTGCATCGTAGTCAGATGTCAACAAGTCAGCAGCTTCAGCATCGGTACGAGCCAAAATGATAGTTGGAACACCCATTACGTCAGCAGCTAAACGAGCAGAGATCAATTTTTGTACTGATTCTGTAGTTGGCAACAATACTTTGCCACCCAAGTGACCGCACTTCTTAACAGAAGACAATTGGTCCTCAAAGTGAACACCAGCAGCACCTTGCTTGATCAATGCTTTGCTTAATTCGAATGCATTCAATACACCACCGAAACCGGCTTCAGCATCGGCAACGATTGGTGCGAAATACTCGATATAACCTGGATCACCTTTATTGATGCCTTTAGCTGTTTGAATTTCGTCAGCGCGTTGGAATGAGTTATTGATACGCTCAACCATCTTTGGAACTGAATCAACTGGATATAAAGATTGGTCTGGGTACATTGCTGCGTATGAGTTACCGTCAGCAGCAACTTGCCAGCCTGACAAGTAAATAGCCTGGATACCAGCTTTAACTTGTTGCATTGCTTGACCACCAGTCAAAGCACCTAAACAGTTAACGTATGGCTCGTTATTAACCAAGTTCCATAGTTTTTCAGCGCCACGACGAGCCAATGTGTGCTCGATTTGGAATGAGCCGCGTAGACGAACTACGTCAGCAGCTGTGTAACCACGCTTGATACCTTTCCAACGTGGGTTTGTATCCCAATCTTTTTGCAATGCATCGATTTCTTGTTGACGTGTTGACATGTTTCTCTCCCATTAAATTACAAAAATGTGTGCTCATAAGACATATTGATATCAATTTCTGTGTCTTATGTCTTATATAAGAGTTTATGTACTTGTGAACAAGATTGCAAGAATTAATTTGACTAGGACAAAGAATATATACCCCAATTAAATTAATAACTTAGGTTATAAATTTTGTATTGTGGAATGCTAAATCATCAGTTGCAATGAGATGCAACACTTAGCTTATTTACATAAATCTCTAGGAAAGTGGTCGATCAGCCACCAACACACCATCTTGATCAACATAAATCATGTCACCTGGTTTGACTGTTGTTCCAGCCATATCGATGATCAAGTCGCGCTCACCCACATTCCGTTTAACGCTTTTTTGCGGATGAACAGCCAAAGCATTGATGCCAACCTTTGCTTGGGCAAGCTCAAGGGTGTCACGCACACAGCCGTTGACCAGAATCCCAGCCCAGTTATTTTTCTCGGCCAGAACACCTAAATTACCGCCAACCAAGGCACAACGCATGGAGCCACCACCATCAATGACCAATACCCTGCCCTGACCAGGCTCATCAAGAATCGTTCTAACCCAAGTATTGTCTTCAAAGACCTTAAGCGTCACCGCAGGACCTTTGAATTGAGATAAGCCACCATATGCTCGAAATACTGGGGCACATACACGCAGCACTCCAGATGCAATCAAATCTTCATTAGCATCACATAAATCAGTGGTAGCAAAACTCATCACTCTCTCCAGAAAATATTTTTAAGCGTTTTTTAATTCTACAGAGCGATTATTTTCACCCACTCGATATGCAGTGAGCAAGGCCATCATTAGAAAAGCGGCAATCAATATGAAAACTCCGGGAACCATCTTCCAGTCCATCAATAAGCCAAACATCAATGGACCGATCGCAAGACCTGAATCAAGTCCTGAATAAACTGTACCAAAAACACGACCCGACGCTTCTTTAGGGGTTGCGGAACGGATCATCAAGTCTCTTGATGGTCCAGCGATACCCACAAAGAAACCCATCACGGTGAACAAACTCATCATGGTCGAACCTGAGACCACAGTCATGGCAATCAATACAGAAATTGAACTACCCAAAATGAAACCTACAGCAATGACTCTCTCTGGAAAGCGTGCACGAGTCGCAATAAAGCCACCAAGGAACATGCCACCTGCACTCGCCAACATATAAGAAGAATATGCCGTGGTTGTTAATGAAATTGGTAAGTCATAGAGCAACTGCATGGCTGTAGGTGCGAAACTTTGTACGCCACTCAAAGCCAAAGCACTTAAAAAGAAAAAGCCCCAACACATCCACACCATGGGTAACTTCAAATAGTCAAAAGATAATGCCGATGAGTTTTTTCTTGCACTTTCTTCCGAATCACGCTGCTCCTGAGAACCCATCAATACATGACGTCTCCAGTAGAGAACAGCCAACATCACAAAGGCAATGGCAGATGCTACCAATAGGGCGTGGCGCCAGCCAGAAAAAGTGGTCACAGCCACCAATACCGCTGGCGATGCTGCCCAGCCAAGAGCGCCTGAAACTCCGTGCATTGAATATGCATGTGCGACTCGCTCTGCCGAAACTCGCCGATTGATCAATGTGTAATCTGCTGGATGAAATACACCATTACCAAGACCCGCTAAACAAGCGCCAAATAACAAACTCCAATAGCCTGATGCAAATGACAAGACCAAAGCTGAAACAGCCAAAGTTGCCACACCGAAGAAAAGAACTTTCAAAGGACCTGAATGATCAACCCAAAAACCGGCAGCTGCCTGCATGATGGTTGAAACGATGAAGAACATGGTCATCAAGAATCCAAGCTCAGCATAACTGAGCCCAAATTCAACTTTCAACCATGGAAATAATGGCGCTAAGATTAGATGATAAAAATGGGAGGTGCCATGGGCCACACTGACAAGGCCAATAACCTCCGCGTCTCTGCGAATAGTCATTGGCCTATATTACTACTGATTGAATGAGGCTTCTATTTTTGTTAAAGCCTCAAGGCTTGATCAGTGAACCACCCTGTCAAACATGAATGCCCCATTCTTATCGACGTCTACTGGAACAATGGCTTTAGGGCCAAATTTACCTTCCAAAATCAGTCGCGCTACTGGGTTTTCAATATATTGTTGAATAGCTCTCTTTAATGGTCTTGCCCCAAAGACTGGGTCATAACCAGCTTCTGAGACACGTGCAAGAGCGGCATCGCTGACTTCTAACAACATATCCATTTTTGCTAAGCGATCACGCAAGCGTTGCAACTGAATCTTGGCAATCGCAGCAATGTTCTTTTGATCCAAGCCATGGAACACGACCATCTCATCAATACGATTTAAAAACTCAGGACGGAAATGTTCCTTGACATCACCCATCACAGCTTCTTTGAGCTTCTCTTGTGGTTGGCCACTCATTGATTGAATCATTTGTGAACCTAAATTGCTGGTCATCACGATCACTGTGTTTTTAAAGTCCACCGTGCGACCTTGTCCATCAGTCATGCGACCATCATCCAAGACTTGCAACAAGACGTTGAATACATCAGGGTGAGCTTTTTCAACCTCATCCAACAAGATGACGCTATAAGGTTTACGGCGCACCAATTCTGTTAAGTACCCACCCTCTTCATAACCAACATAACCAGGAGGAGCTCCAATCAAACGAGCAACACTGTGCTTTTCCATGAACTCACTCATATCAATGCGAATCAAGTGCTCATCACTGTCAAACAGGAACTCAGCAAGAGCTTTGCAAAGCTCTGTTTTACCAACGCCTGTTGGACCGAGGAATAAGAAAGAGCCATAAGGCTTACCTTCATCAGACAGACCAGCACGTGAGCGGCGGATAGCGTCCGAGACGGCTGAAATAGCCTCTTCTTGACCAACTACTCGGTTGTGCAAGTAATCTTCCATTTGTAATAACTTGTCACGCTCTCCTTGCATCATTTTTGATACAGGAATACCTGTGGCCCTTGAGACCACCTCAGCGATTTCCTCTGCCCCTACTTGAGTGCGCAACAATTTATGTTTAGAGGTAGAACCCTTGGCTTCAGCAACAGTGGCTGATTTCAATTTACCCTCTAGTTCAGGCAATTTGCCATACTGCAGTTCTGCAACTTTTTCTAATTTGCCATCGCGTTGTAATTTGACGATTTCAGACTTGACCTTATCAATCTCTTCTTTGATTGAAGCAGTCCCTTGAGCAGCACCCTTTTCTGATTTCCAAATTTCTTCTAGGTCTGCGTACTCTTTACCCAAACGTTTGATCTCTTCTTCAATCAGAGATAAACGCTTTTGTGAAGCTTCATCTTTTTCTTTTTTGACTGCCTCGCGTTCAATCTTCAATTGAATCAAGCGACGATCCAATTTATCCATCACCTCTGGCTTTGAATCAATCTCCATTCTGATGCGTGATGCAGCCTCATCGATCAAATCAATTGCCTTATCCGGCAAAAATCGATCGGTGATGTAGCGATGAGAAAGCTCTGCGGCAGCCACAATCGCTGGGTCAGTGATTTCTACACCGTGATGTAGCTCGTATTTTTCTTGTAAGCCACGCAAAATGGCAATCGTGTCCTCAACACTGGGCTCACCAACCATGACTTTCTGAAAGCGACGCTCCAAAGCAGCATCTTTTTCAATGTACTTACGGTACTCATCCAATGTGGTTGCGCCAATACAGTGC
>CALKUJ010000019.1 GCA_937996825.1 uncultured Polynucleobacter sp.
TTGAGATAGTAGGCGTAATCTAAATTTGAACTACCTTGATGTAGTTTGATAAAACGATCAATTGCTACCAATGCTTGCACTTGCTCTTGAGCCTTCCAGTAGCAATATGCAGCATTAATTTGTGCTTGTTGAGAGTAAGGGCCAAATGGGAAGCGCGCTTCTAGTCGTTCAAAATACTTCACGCACTTTGGATTGTCGCCACCTTCCATGGCATCTTTTGCTTCAACAAAAAGTTTATTCTGAGACCAACCAGCTGTTTCATCGTTGGCGTCGCCTGCGCAACCACTTAAAAGGGCTGCGGAACCAATCACACAAATACTGGCAATGGAAGTCGCTAGTCTTTGGCCAATGCGACTTAAACTAGCGTTATTAATTGATGGAAAGGCATCCAATTTTGGCATTACCAGATTCTCCTGAGAACAATACTTCCGATTATATCGATGAGGAAGACTTTATAGCAGTTGTTGTGCCGGATAGTTTGGCAGGGGAGCGCTTGGATAAGGTTTTGGCCCAATTAATACCTCAACATTCTCGTAATCGCCTACAAGCCTGGATCGAGGATGGTTTTGTCACAATTGGCGGAGAAACGCTCAAAATTAGATATTCAGCCAAAGCGGGTGACCAAATCACGGTGATTCCGCAAGCCAGTGCCGAAGAGCAAGCCTATTTGCCAGAGGACCTGCCTTTAGACATCATTTATGAAGACTCTGAACTTTTGGTGATCCATAAACCGGCTGGCATGGTCGTGCATCCTGCTGCGGGCAATTGGTCAGGTACTTTATTGAATGCCTTGCTCTATCGCTACCCGTCAATTGCTGGAGTGCCAAGGGCAGGCATTGTTCATCGTCTGGACAAAGACACCTCTGGTTTATTGATGGTCGCTAAGACCTTAGAGGCTCAAACAGATTTGGTCAGGCAATTACAGTCGCGCCAAGTGATTCGTCGCTATTTGGCCTTTGCTTGGGGTGAGGTCCGATCGCAAACCGTGCATGCCTCGATTGGGCGTGATCCCAGGGATCGCCTCAAAATGGCCTTGCTCACTGGTTCGGCCAGTAAGCCTGCGGTGACCCATGTTAAAAATCTCAACACACAAGAGTTCGGCAAAACCAAAGTATCTTTGGTGATGTGTCGCTTAGAGACAGGCAGAACTCATCAAATCAGGGTGCATTTAGAGTCTTTGGGCAATCCTTTGTTGGGAGACCCAGTCTATAAAAAGAGGGTGCCAGCTGATGCCAGTCAGTTGGATTTTTCAAGGCAAGGGCAAGCACTGCATGCAACTGTCTTGGGAATCAAGCATCCGAGCACCAAGGAAGATATTTTGTGGCAAGTGCCTTTACCAGCCGATATGCTTGAGTTAGGAAAGCGTTTGGGCATGACCGATAAAGATTTGCATCCTGTGTGGGATGAGTTTGACGACTAAATTATCTTGAAACACATTCAATGACATCATCCATTCAACTCCTTCAATGGGGAGCCCCAGAAAATATCAAAGCCATGATCACCAATCGTCATGGGGGCTTTAGTCAGCCTCCCTTTGATAGCTTGAACCTTGGTTTGCATGTGGGTGATGATCCATTACTTGTCAAAAAAAATCGTGATGCTTTAAAAGCTCTATTGCCCTATGAACCTCTTTGGTTAAACCAGGTTCATGGCACACAAGTTATTGATGCTGATCTTGAAAGTACAAACATAGATGCACCGAACGCAGATGCATCTGTCACCACAACTCCTGGAAGAGTGCTGGCCATCATGACGGCTGATTGTTTACCTGTTTTATTGGCCAGCAGAGATGGCAAAGTCGTAGGGGCGGCTCATGCTGGATGGCGAGGCTTAGCGGCTGGTGTGATTGAGCAAACGGTGGCTGTGATGCGAGCCAAACAAAGCAAACAAACTCATCCTGAAACTCACAATGAAATTCTTGCTTACTTGGGACCAGCGATTGGGCCGCATGCCTTTGAAGTCGGGAGTGAAGTGCGAGAGATCTTCATGGCCCAGAACTCGGCAAGCGCTACATGCTTTGAACAATTGCAAGAAAAGGGTAAATATCTAGCGGATATTTATGCTTTGGCCCGCTTGCGTTTAAATGCTCTGGGCATTGAGCAGATTGAGGGCGGTAGAGAGTGCACTCTGCAAGATCCGGATTACTTCTCCTATCGTCGTGATCAACAAACTGGTCGGATGGGCAGTTTTATCTGGATCGCAACACCTTAAAACCCCAGAGAGTGAGCCCTAGTAAGCTTCGACGAAGTTTCAGATAGGGTTAATTCTTATAACGATTTCCTTTAGAAACCCTCAAAATAGGGCTATTAGACCTTGGTCAAATAATAATTCTATTAAAGGGAGTTCTATGATGAACACGCAAGGCTTTGGATCAGGGCCAAGCCTCGCCCCTCAGCACATGGCTTTAATTCCAGCAGAAAAGCTGGTGGAGATCGAGAAGCAGTACGCCAAGGATTTAGCAGAGTTATGGGCAAACCCAACAGGTACGCCCATCAACGATCGTCGTTTCAAAGGTGAAGCCTGGCAAAACCCTTGGAACCAAGCCACGGTTAATTTCTACTTATTGAATTCTCGTCATCTATTGAACTTGGCAGATGCTGTTGAGGCTGAAGCAAAGGTTCGTCAAAGAATTCGTTTCAGCATCGAGCAAATGATTGATGCGATGTCACCTGCCAATTTCTTGGCAACCAATCCAGAAGCTCAGCAACGTTTGATTGATACAAAAGGTGAATCTTTGCGCACTGGCATTTTGAATGCCTTGCAAGATTTGGGTAAAGGCAAAGTCTCGCAAACAGATGAATCAGCTTTTGAAGTTGGTAAGAATGTCGCCACTGCTGAGGGCGCCGTTGTTTATCAGACCAAACTGTTCCAAATATTGCAATTCAAACCACTGACAGATCAAGTGTATGAACGTCCATATTTGATGATTCCTCCGTGTATCAACAAATACTATATTTTGGATTTGCAGCCTGAGAGTTCCATGGTGCGTTACTTGGTTGAGCAAGGTCACACTGTTTATTTGATCTCTTGGAAAAATCCAGACCCAAGCATGGCTGATACCACTTGGGATGATTACATCGGTGCAGCGGTTCATGGCATTGAAACCGTGCAAGACATCAGTGGTCAAAAGCAAATCAATATTTTAGGTTTCTGCGTTGGTGGCACGATCACAGCCACTGCCTTGGCAGTGATGGCTGCAAGAAATCAACATCCAGCCTCAAGCTTGACCTTGTTGACGACATTATTGGATTTTTCAGACACAGGCATCTTGGATGTTTTTGTTGATGAAGCCTTGGTTTCTCTTCGAGAAAACAGCATTGGAGGTAAGGGTGGTGGCAAATGCGGCATGCTTCGTGGTGTAGAGCTTGCCAATACTTTCTCATTCTTGCGCCCCAATGATTTGGTTTGGAACTATGTGGTGGATAACTACCTGAAGGGTAATTCACCGCCACCATTTGACTTGTTGTATTGGAACGGTGACTCCACCAACTTGCCTGGTGCGATGTACTCTTGGTACTTGAGACATTTGTATTTGCAAAATGAACTCAAGGTTCCTGGCAAGTTAACCATTTGTGGCGAAAAAGTAGATCTTGGCAAAATCAAATGTCCTGTCTACCTTTATGCCTCACGCGAAGATCACATCGTGCCGTGGTGGTCCGCTTATGAATCCGTCAAGCTCTTAAAAGGTGCCAAAGTGCACTTCATCTTGGGCGCTTCTGGACATATTGCAGGTGTGATCAATCCACCTGCCAAAAAGAAACGCAATTATTGGACCAACTCTAAAGCACCTGCCACAGCTGATGCATGGTTTGATGGTGCCAAAGAAGTTGCGGGTAGTTGGTGGCCTGATTGGACTGATTGGTTAAAGCCATTGAGTGGCAAGAAAAAAGCAGCTCCTAAAAATTATGGCAACACGAAATACAAAGTTTTAGAAAAGGCGCCTGGTTCTTACGTTAAAGAAAAGGCTATTGATTAATCGTTTTATTGTTTGAGTATCGAATTTAAAGGGAGTCAGTATGAGTAAGAAGATTGCATATGTAACAGGTGGTATGGGTGGTATCGGAACCGCTATTTGTCAGCGTTTGGCCAAAGATGGCTTCAAGGTGATCGCAGGTTGCGGTCCTAATTCACCACGCAAAGATCGTTGGTTGGCTGAGCAAAAAGCCCTTGGTTTTGATTTCACTGCCTCTGAGGGTAATGTGGGTGATTGGGACAGCACAGTTGCAGCATTTAGCAAAGTCAAAGCTGAATTCGGCAAAGTCGATGTATTGGTGAACAACGCTGGTATCACTCGTGACACTGTCTTCCGTAAGATGACTCCAGAAGATTGGCGTGCCGTGATCGACACGAACTTGAACTCATTGTTCAACGTGACCAAGCAAGTCATCGATGGCATGGTTGATGCTGGCTGGGGACGTGTGATCAACATTTCTTCTGTGAACGGACAAAAAGGTCAGTTTGGACAATCTAACTATGCGACTGCCAAAGCTGGTATTCATGGTTTCACCATGTCCTTGGCCCAAGAGACTGCTTCAAAGGGTGTGACAGTGAACACCGTTTCTCCCGGCTATATCGGTACAGACATGGTCACAGCGATTCGTGAGGATGTGCTCGAGAAAATCATCAACACCATCCCGGTCAAACGTCTTGGAACACCTGATGAGATCGCTTCGATTGTCTCTTGGATTGCTTCAGATGACGGTGGTTTTGCCACTGGTGCTGACTTCTCATTGAATGGCGGCTTACATATGGGCTAAACAATATACAAAAACGTATATTGCAGTGCAACAATGGCGGGCTTGATTTACACATACAATATGGGTAATCAAGCCCAAATTATTAAACATGGTCACTAAAAAACAATCCGCCAAGTCTGCCGGTGTCAGAACGATTAAGAAGTATCCCAATCGTCGTCTGTATGACACCCAAACAAGTACTTACGTCACCTTATCGGACGTGAAGAACTTGGTATTGGCGCATGAAGAGTTCAAAGTCTTGGATGCCAAGACCGAAGAAGATTTGACCAGAGCTATTTTGTTGCAAATTATTTTGGAAGAAGAGGCTGGTGGTGTGCCTTTGTTCACCACCCCCATGTTGTCTCAAATGATTCGCTTCTATGGCCACTCCATGCAAGGCATGGTGGGTGGTATGTTGGAAAAAAATATTCAATCCTTCATTGATATGCAATCGCAATTTGCTGAGCAGTCAAAGCAAGGTGGTGCCACTCCTGAGAGTTGGGCGCAATTCATGAACGTACAAAATCCCATGATGCAACAGATGATGGGCAGCTACGTCGAGCAAAGTAAAAATCTTTTCACACAAATGCAAGAAAAGATGAAAGACCCAGCGAAGGTCTTCACTGGTTTTCCTTTCACTCCCCCTGATAAGAGCGATAAATAATTGAGCGGCAAGATTGGTTTTGTTTCCTTAGGTTGCCCTAAGGCCTTAGTGGATGCTGAGCGCATCGTCACGCAATTGCGCGCTGAAGGTTACGAGATTGGTAAAGACTACGCAGGTTCTGATCTGGTGGTTGTTAACACCTGCGGTTTCATTGACTCAGCTGTTCAAGAAAGCTTGGACGCGATTGGTGAAGCCCTGGCAGAGAATGGCCGAGTGATTGTCACAGGCTGCTTGGGTGCTAAGAAAAACGCCGATGGATCAGATGTGGTGACTTCTGTGCATCCAAAAGTCTTGGCTGTCACTGGCCCTCATGCGGCTGATGAAGTTCTTGAGGTCGTGCATCAGCATTTACCTAAAAAACATGATCCATTTGCAGACTTGGTGCCAAAAGCTGGTATCAAGTTAACGCCTAAGCATTACGCTTATCTGAAGATATCTGAAGGTTGTAATCACCGCTGCACGTTTTGCATCATTCCAAGCTTGCGTGGTGATTTGGTTTCAAGACCGATTGGTGATGTTTTATTAGAAGCTCAACATTTGTTTGAAGCCGGTGTCAAAGAATTATTGGTGGTCTCGCAAGACACGAGTGCCTATGGTGTGGATGTTCAATACCGCACTGGATTTTGGGATGGTCGCCCAGTCAAAGCAAAACTCTTTGACATGGTTGAGGCCTTGGGCAAGTTGGCTCGTCAGCATGGTGCATGGGTTCGTTTGCATTATGTCTATCCTTACCCACACGTAGATGACATCTTGCCATTGATGGCAAATTTTGCCGATGAGGGCAGTGGTGTTGTGCCGTATTTGGATATACCAATGCAGCATGCCCATCCAGATGTATTAAAGCGCATGAAGCGACCTGCCAGCGGTGAAAAAAATCTTGATCGTATTCAGGCATGGCGTAAAGCATGCCCAGATCTGACCATACGCAGTACTTTCATTGCAGGTTTTCCTGGTGAAACAGAAGAAGAATTCAACTACTTGCTTGACTTCATGCGTGAAGCAAAAATTGACCGAGCAGGTTGCTTTGCCTACTCACCAGTTGAAGGCGCTAAAGCCAATGAATTAGCAGGTGCCTTGCCTGATCAACTCAGAAACGAGCGTCAAGCCAGATTCATGGAAGTTGCCGAAGAAATATCCACTCAACTCCTGCAAGCCAAAGTGGGTAAGCGCATCAAAGTATTGGTTGATTCAGTCAGTTCTAAAGGTGGCATTGGACGCAGCCAGTCGGATGCTCCAGAGATCGATGGTTTGGTCCATCTATTACCAACCGATAAGATTTCTAAAAAATACAAAGTCGGTGATTTTGTCAAAGCCACAGTGCTTCAAACTCAGGGTCACGATCTGATTGCTCAGTTGTAATTAGCACTTTTTCCTATATATCTAGGGAACTTCATGAGTGATTACCCCTAGTATTCTTTATTTGCTTGTTTTAGACAGTTACTCGTAAGATTAGCCCTACAGACTAGTCTTTCTATTCATAATAAGTACATAAGTATTAAAGGAGTTCCAGATGGCACGTGATGTAGTCGTTCTTAGCGCAGTTCGTTCTGCAATTGGTGGTTTTGGTGGTTCATTGAGCAGCATGGAGCCCGCAGAACTAGCTGGTACGGTCATGAAAGAAGCAGTGAACCGTTCTGGTGTTGATCCTAAACAGATTAATTATGTGACTGTTGGTAACTGTATTCCGACAGAATCACGATTCCCTTATGTCGCTCGTGTGGCAGCGATTCAAGCAGGCTTACCAATGGATTCAGTGGCGATGGCCGTGAACCGTTTGTGCAGTTCTGGTTTGCAAGGTATTGTGACAACATCACAAGCCATCATGTTAGGTGATTGTGACTACGGTGTTGGTGGTGGTGTTGAAGTGATGTCACGCGGTATTTACGGTGCACCTGCTATGAGAAGTGGTGCACGCATGGGTGATACCAAGATGATTGACATGATGGTATCAACATTGACCGACCCATTTGGTGCTGGTCACATGGGTATCACTGCTGAAAATCTAGCAGCAAAGTGGAACATCACTCGTGAAGAGCAAGATGCCTTGGCTGTTGAATCTCATCGTCGTGCAGCGGCTGCGATTGCAGATGGCCGTTTCAAATCTCAAATCACACCGATCACCATGCAAACGCGCAAAGGTGATGTGGTATTTGATACTGACGAACACGTTAAAGCAAACACCACCATGGAAAGCTTGGGCAAGATGAAGCCAGCTTTCAAAAAAGATGGTACGGTGACTGCAGGTAACGCATCAGGCATCAATGACGGTGCAGCATTCTTTGTCTTGGCATCTGCTGATGCAGCAGCCAAAGCTGGTCAAAAGCCGATGGCTCGTTTGGTTTCTTATGCATTGGCTGGTGTGCCAAACGACATCATGGGTGAAGGTCCGATCCCAGCTTCTAAGTTAGCGTTGCAACGTGCTGGTTTGACTATCGACAAGATGGATGTTGTTGAGTCAAATGAGGCTTTTGCTGCTCAGGCGATTGCTGTGTCTAAAGGTTTAGGTTTGGATATGGCTAAGACTAATCCAAACGGTGGAGCGATTGCCTTGGGTCACCCAGTTGGTTGTTCAGGTGCGTTCATTGCAACAAAAGCTATTTATGAGTTGCATCGTACGG
>CALKUJ010000020.1 GCA_937996825.1 uncultured Polynucleobacter sp.
ATCTGGTAAGTTCGTCTGCTGACTTTACGCCAGCAGCAACTTCGTTGATCAAAACGATTTGGTCAATGAACCACGGGTCGATCTTCGTTGACTCAAAGACCTCTTCGACCGAGGCGCCTGCGCGAAGCGCCTGCTGAACATTTACGATACGACCGTCGGTTGGAACCTTGATTAGCTCAAGCAAGCTTGCCTTGTCGCCCGGAATCGCTCCCCAGTGGAATGATGAGCCGCGACGCTCGAGTGAACGAAGGGCCTTCTGCAGGGCCTGGCTGTAGTTTCGGCCGATGGCCATCGCCTCGCCGACGGACTTCATGGTCGTAGTCAGCGTTGGATCTGCCGCTGGGAACTTCTCAAACGCAAAGCGTGGAATCTTTGTAACTACATAGTCAATTGATGGCTCAAATGAGGCTGGTGTAGCGCCGCCAGTAATGTCATTTTTGAGTTCATCCAGTGTGTAGCCGACTGCAAGCTTGGCTGCAATCTTGGCGATTGGGAAGCCGGTAGCCTTCGATGCGAGCGCGGATGAACGGCTGACTCGCGGATTCATCTCGATGACAATCATGCGACCATCTATTGGATTGATCGAGAACTGGACATTCGAGCCACCAGTATCAACACCAATTTCACGTAATACCGCAATCGAAGCGTTTCGCAAAATTTGATACTCTTTATCCGTCAAAGTTTGCGCTGGAGCAACGGTAATGGAGTCGCCAGTATGAACACCCATCGGATCTAAGTTTTCAATCGAGCAAACAATGATGCAGTTGTCTTTGCGGTCACGCACCACTTCCATCTCGTATTCTTTCCAGCCCAAGAGAGACTCTTCAATCAGAAGCTCACGTGTTGGAGAAAGATCTAGACCACGTTTACAAATTTCTTCAAATTCTTCACGGTTATAAGCAATACCGCCACCTGAACCACCCATCGTGAAAGATGGACGAATGATCACAGGGTAACCAGAACTACCCGTTTCAGCCATGATCTGCTGTTGTACTGCATTGGCTTCTTCTAAAGAATGAGCAATGCCAGACTTGGCTGAGCCAAGACCGATTTTGGTCATGGCTTCTTTGAACTTTTGACGATCTTCTGCTTTGTCGATGGCCTCTGGTGAAGCACCGATGAGCTCACAACCATATTTCTTTAAAACGCCATTTCTGTGCAAATCCAAGGCACAGTTCAAGGCAGTCTGACCACCCATGGTTGGCAAAATCGCATCTGGTTTTTCTTTAGCGATGATGCGCTCAACCACTTCCCAAGTGATCGGCTCGATGTAAGTCACATCAGCCATTTCTGGGTCAGTCATGATGGTCGCAGGATTGCTGTTCACCAAAATCACTTTATAACCTTCAGAACGCAATGCTTTACAAGCTTGCGCGCCTGAGTAGTCAAACTCACACGCTTGTCCAATCACGATTGGACCTGCGCCAATAATGAGGATACTTTTTATGTCGGTACGCTTAGGCATTCGTCAATCTCACATCAATTTAATAAAGCGATCAAACAAGTACGCAATGTCATGCGGACCAGGTGATGCCTCTGGGTGACCTTGGAAACAAAAAGCTGGCTTATCAGTCCAAGCCAATCCTTGTAATGAACCATCAAACAAAGACACGTGCGTTGGTCTTACATTTGCTGGCAATGTTGCTGCATCCACAGCAAAGCCGTGGTTTTGTGACGTGATCACCACACGACCATCATCCAAGTCTTTGACTGGATGATTCGCGCCATGATGACCGAATTTCATTTTGAGAGTTTTAGCGCCCGCAGCCAGACCCATGATCTGATGACCCAAGCAAATACCAAAGGTTGGAATGCCTTTATCAATGATGGTTTTAGCTGCCGCGATAGCGTAATCACATGGCTCAGGATCTCCTGGACCGTTTGAGAAAAACACGCCATCTGGTTTCATGGCCAAGACATCAGCAGCTGAAGTTTTGGCAGGCACCACCGTGATTTTGCAACCGCGCTCGGTGAGCATGCGCAAGATATTGCGCTTCACACCAAAGTCATATGCCACCACGTGTTTGAGTGGTTTTTCCAATTTCTTAAATCCTGGCTTGCCGTGATCAGCATTGAGACCCCACTCACCCTCGGTCCATTCATAGCTTGAAGCTGTGGTCACCACTTGTGCCAAATCCAAACCAGCCATGCCTGGGAAGCCCTTGGCTGCAGCCAATGCTTTTTCAGTCAGAGCAGCGATCGTGTCACCGACCTTGCCAGTCACAATCGCGCCTGGCTGCGCACCCTTGTCACGCAAAATGCGTGTCAATTTACGTGTATCAATACCAGCGATACCAACCACGTTTTCGCCAGTCAAATAATCACTCAAGGTTTTTTCAGAGCGGAAGTTTGAAGCAATCAATGAGAGGTCTTTGATGATCAAACCAGCTGCGTAGATTTTGCTAGATTCGCAATCTTGTTGATTCACACCCACATTACCAATGTGTGGATAGGTCAAGGTCACGATTTGACGTGTGTAACTTGGATCAGTGAGGATTTCTTGATAACCAGTCAAGGCTGTGTTGAAAACAACCTCACCAGCGGATTGCCCAACAGCACCAATGCTGTAGCCTGGAAAAATGGTTCCATCGGCAAGAGCCAAAACTGCTGGGGGTAAAGAAGGAATTAGTGGCAGCAAAGGTATTCTCCAAAGCCCTGCTGCCATCCGACACATCCCTCATCCGGAAAAGACACCTCCGGTCTGAGAATTTTCGGGAGGTATATGTGTCTTTAAGCGCTAGGGCAAGTATCTAATAATTTAACTAAGAGATTATACCTTACTGAGGGTCTTTGACCTGATTTGACTCAACTGACACAAATGAAAATAGGGGATAAATCCCCTATTTTTCAATTACTTAGATTGTCTTAACAGTTGTGCTACATCTTCCCTTTGCAACTGTTTTAACTGAGCTTTTTCAAGCCTATCAAGCAGCCGTGAACAATGCTTTGATTTGAGCCAAAACACTTTGGTCATCCAAGGTGCTCAAGTCACCTGGATCACGGCCTTCAGCCACTGCTTGCAAGGCACGACGCACAATCTTGCCTGAACGTGTTTTTGGCAATGCTGCCACCACGTACACGCGCGCAGGTCTTGCCACCGCACCCAATTGAGAATCAACGGTTTTCAGAATCTCTGCTTCCAAATTAGCCGTGTTACTTGAATCTTTAGCGATGGCAAAACCAACCGCCACTTGACCCTTCAACTTGTCAGCAATACCAACGACCGCAACTTCAGCCACGTTTGGATGACTTGAGATGCTCTCTTCAATCTCACGGGTTCCAAGACGATGGCCCGCAACGTTGATCACGTCATCGGTGCGGCCCAAGATAAAGAAGTAACCATCCTTATCTTTGATACCCCAGTCAAAGGTTGAATAAACCATCTTGCCTGGCACAGTCTCCCAATAAGTTTTTACGAAACGCGCATCGTCACCCCAAACAGTTTGCATACATCCTGGAGGCAATGGTCCTTCGATGGCAATCACACCTTTTTGATCAGCACCTAATTCAGCACCAGTGGCGTCATCCAAAAGCTTCATGTTGTAACCGTAAACAGGAACGCCAGGTGAACCAAACTTATGAGGCATCACTTCAATACCGCGCTGTAAAGCAAGCATTGGCCAACCAGTTTCTGTTTGCCAGTAGTTATCAACGATCGGCTTGTTGATCGCGCCATGCAACCATGTCGCGGTTGGCTCATCCAATGGCTCACCTGCTAAGAACACTGAGCGCAAAGTTGATAGATCGTATTTAGATAAGAATGCTGGATCTTGTTTTTTCAGAACACGAGCAGCTGTTGGCGCTGAGAACATCACTGATACTTTGTATTTCTCAACCAATTTCCACCAGATGCCTGCGTCAGGACGCAAAGGTGTGCCTTCATACATGATGGTTGCCATGCCATTGATCAATGGGCCATAGATGATGTAGCTGTGTCCAACCACCCAACCAATGTCTGAGGTTGTGAACATCGCTTCACCTGGCTGACCACCATAAATGTGACGCATGGATGAGGCCAATGCAACAGCATAACCACCAGTGTCACGCTGCACACCTTTTGGTTTACCAGTAGTACCAGATGTGTACAAAATGTAAGAAGGATCAGTGGCATCTACCCACTCGCAAGGCACTTGAGCATCCATCACTTTGGCGCGCTCGGTCGCGTAATCCAAATCACGTCCTGCTACTTTGTTGTACTCGACCAATTTGCGATCAATCAACAAAACTTTTTCTGGTTTGTGCGTTGATAAAGTAATCGCTTCATCTAACAATGGTTTGTATGGCACAGGCTTGCCACCACGGGCACCTGCATCAGCCAAAATCACCATCTTTGGTTTGGCATCATCAATTCTGGAGGCCAAGCTGTGTGAGGCAAAACCACCAAACACCACAGAGTGGATCGCGCCAAGACGAGCACACGCCAACATCGCGAAAGCAGCTTCAGCGACCATCGGCATATAAATCAATACGCGATCACCTTTGACAATGCCATGCGCTTTAAGAATCGCAGCCATGCGATTGACTTCTGTGTGAAGCTCTTTGAATGTGTATGTTTTTTCTTGATCAGTTTCTGTTGATACAGAAATCAAAGCTTGTTGGTCGCCACGGTCTTTTAAGTGACGATCTACAGCGTTATGACAAAGATTGATTTTGCCGCCGACATACCACTTTGCAAATGGAGGATTCTTGTAATCCAACACTTTTTCAAAAGGCTTTTGCCATTCAACCAACTTAGCTTGCTCTGCCCAAAATCCCTCTGGATCTTTAATTGAGCGCTCGTGAAATGCCTTGTACGCCGACATGTATCTCTCCCTGATAATTAGTCACTAATACTATAACTGCAACAATGTGCAATGCCATACTGACTTACATCTGACACATCAGGGTTGACCCTAGTAATAGGGCTTACACCAGCCAAAAAAAGACTAAAAATGCCTAGTTGGCTTTTTTCTCATTGGCAGCCACTTTGGAATCTGCTTGTGCTTTGGGCTTTGGTTTAGGTTTATTGGTGTTATTGGCTGTTTGCTTATTAGCGGATTGTTTATTGGCCGTTTTTTTACCGGTATTTTGAGCTGAGTTCTTTGGCTTGGCTTTGGCTGCCGCTTCTTTTTCCAACATCAATTTGCCAGCGTTATTCGCTAAGTGCTCAGCAACGTCTCCGACTTTGCCACCGCGCGGAATCAAGACCGTTGATCCAGCTTTGATCCTCATTCCTTTAGGAATGTTGTTGATTTGTCTTACCTGATTAGCATCCACATTCAAGCGCGTAGCCAACTGTTCAACAGTTTCTCGATTGGCCACCCTGACCGCTGTCCAGGAAGACAGGCGCCCCGTGTATTGCAAGAGATTTTCTTGAAAAGATTCAGCACGCCCGAAAGGCAATAAGATTTGTGGGTCACTCGCCCCCAGGATCACTGGCTTATTGAACGATGGATTCATGGCTCTGAATTCTTCCACCGTCATACGAGCAAATTGAGCAGCCAAATCAACATCAATATCTTTTTGCGTGGTGACGATCACAAAGTATGGGTGGTTTTCTAATTTTGGCAATGTCAGTCCGTATGACATAGGATCAGCCACAATTTTTTTCACAGCCAATAATTTGGGCACGTAATTGCGCGTCTCATCGGGCATTTTTAAGCTGGCGTAATCGGTCGGTAGCTTTTGAGCTTGATTGCGCTTAATGGCTTTTGAAACATTACCCTCACCCCAGTTATAAGCTGCCAAGGCTAATTCCCAGTCACCAAACATTCTGTACAAGCGTTGCAAGTAATCAAGGGCAGCATCCGTTGACTGAATCACATCACGACGTTCATCACGAAAGACGTTTTGAGTTAACTTGAAGTCCTTGCCAGTTGCAGGCATGAATTGCCACATACCAGAGGCCTTGGCGCGTGAGAAAGCTTCAGGATTAAAAGCACTCTCAATAAAAGGTAAAAGCGCTAACTCCATCGGCATTTTGCGGCGCTCGACTTCTTCAACGATATAAAAAAGATAACGCGATGATCGCGACATCATGCGATCAACATAGTCGGGGCGATCGGCATACCATCTCACATGTTTGATCACCAAAGGACTATTGGAATCTTCAAACTCAAAGCCATCACGAATACGGTCCCAAAGATCGTTGTATGGAGCATCCAAGGCGCCCACAGAATCTTTATCAATATTGACCCTTGGAGCTTTACCAGATTTGTTGTACTTGCCACTCTTAGCAACTTGCTTGTTTGAAGTTGAATCAGTCCAATCTTCACCCATGGTTGCACAGGCACTCAGAACTGAAGCCACCATGAAGATGGTCAGCAGTCGGAAGAGTCGCGAGAGTGAGAACAGACCCGAGTATCTTTGCATCATGCTTTGAAGGTATCTTTCCATGAACGCAAATGCGCAAACACCGTCACTGGGTCAGTATCTTTTATAGCTTGATGTTGTTTGACTGATTCAATCACGCTTGCTTCTTCACACCTTAAAAATGGGTTCACACTTTTTTCATGCGCCACGGTTGTTGGCACCGTGGGCACACCTTGCTTGCGCATAGCTTGGGCTGTTTCTTGCCAAGCCAATAAATCTTTATTTTGAGGCTCTACAGCCAAGGCGAATTTTATATTAGATAAGGTGTATTCATGTGCGCAGTGCACCAATGTTTGATCTGGTAAGTTTTTTAACTTACTGAGCGAATCCACCATTTGGGCAGGAGTACCCTCAAACAAGCGTCCACAGCCTGTGGCAAACAATGTGTCGCCACAAAATACGTGTTGTTGATGACCAGTATTTAAATAGAAAGCGATGTGGCCTGCGGTGTGGCCTGGCACATCCAATACGGTGAATACGGATGCAGGACTTGCAATTGAAACAATGTCAGATTCAATCAATCGCTCAGTTACCACAGCAATATCTTCATGGGCAGGTCCATAGACCACTGGTTTTGCAAGCCCCTGCGATGCGCACCAAGCCAACAAATTAGCCACACCACCGATGTGGTCAGCGTGATGATGGGTGATTAGAATGGTGGTCAGTGTTAAATGATGTTCTGTGAGGTATTGAATCACTGGCGCAGCATCACCAGGATCAACAACTACGGCACAATGCTTATCGGAAATTAACCAAATATAGTTATCGTCATAAGCTGCAATTGAACGAACTTGCAATAAATTGTCATCAGGCATAGAAATAACCACTTATGAGTCAACCAACTGATACTGATCATCAACAAGCTCCATGGACATCATGGGATGCTTGGCTTGGCTCGCCTCCAGGGAAATATGTCCTGAAGTGGGAACAAACTCAATTTGACCACATTGTGAGCGATATTTTTGGTTATCACGCCCTCCAAATTGGCTTACCGCAATTACCCGCTTTGACTGAAAATCGGATGCCTTTACAAATGATCTTGCGCGCACCGCACGACAAGCCCAATGACGAAGCTGGTGGGCAGTGGCACACGATTCAAGGCATCCCTGAAGAATTACCATTCGCTAATCAAAGTATTGATTTAGTCGTCTTACCCCACGTGCTTGAGTTCGCCACCGACCCTCATGCGGTATTGCGAGAAGTTGAACGTGTGTTGATGCCCGAAGGTCGGGTGGTGATTTCTGGTTTTAATCCAGCGAGCCTATGGGGCTTGCGCCAATACTGCAGTCATTTGATTGGTCAACCTTACCTGCCCAGAGAAGGTCAATTCATCGCATTATTAAGACTGAAAGATTGGCTGAAACTGCTCAACTTCTCGGTTGATCGCGGTCGCTTTGGTTGCTATCGATTACCTTTGAGAAGTGAATCAGGCATGCAGAAGATGGCTTTCCTTGAAAAAGCGGGTGATCGTTGGTGGCCTGTTTTAGGCTCTGTGTTCATGGTGTCAGCAATCAAACGAGTCTCGACTTTGACATTGGTTGGCAAAATTGAAAAAGGTGTTGCGGCCAATCAAGCACAATTGAGCACAGTCACTCAATTAAATACGTCCTCACAGAATAGTCAGTTGCAGAATCAGTTGAAAGATCAAGCATGAGCACTCCGACACAAAGCAAGGTGGTGATTTACACCGATGGCGCCTGCAAAGGTAATCCGGGTCCTGGCGGCTGGGGTGTGGTTTTGCGTTCAGGAGATAAAGAAAAACATCTCCATGGTGGTGAGTTGATGACAACCAACAATCGCATGGAAATGACCGCGGTGATAGAGGCGCTAAAAGCTCTCAAAATGGATTGCCATGTGAGTTTGTACACGGACTCAAAATATGTGATGCAAGGTGTCACTGAGTGGATGGGTGGATGGAAAGCCAGGGGCTGGAAAACCGCCGGAAAAGATCCTGTTAAGAATGTCGACTTGTGGCAAGAGATTGATGAATTGCTGGGCAAACATCAAATTGATTGGCACTGGGTCAAAGGCCATGCTGGTCACCCAGGCAATGAATTGGCTGATGCTCTGGCCAATCAGGGTGTTGAAGAAATCCTCAAAAAAACTGCATTCTGAATTTAAATTCGCCATCAGGGCAGCTCAAGCCCGTAATAAGTGCCAATTGAGGCTGAATGTGCGAGAATAAAGCTAGAACATATAAGGAGAAAGTGGCTTTCCATCAAAGCCCCTCAGCCATGCAGTTAATCACCAAACTAAAAGATAAAGTCATGCAGCTAGGCTGCCGAATAGTGACTTTCGTCATGAACCTATTCAAGAAGTTCAATTGGGCTAAAACATACGCTTTTGTGATCAAACACAAAAAAACCATCCTGATCATTTTGATTGTGCTTTTTGCTGCCAATTACGCTTATGACAAGTGGATGCCAAAATCAGCGAAAAAGGCGCCTCCTCAATTAGTCACCACCACCTTGGTTGAAACTGCTGATACTCCGGTGATCATCGAAGCAACTGGAACTATCATCGCCGCCAACATTGTTGATATTCGTCCTCAAACAACCAATGTGGTCAGCAAGATACATATCAAAGAAGGTCAAGCAGTCAAAGCGGGTGATTTATTGTTCACCTTGGATGACAGAGCCAGCCGCGCCAATTACGAAAAAGCCAAAGCATTGGCTGATGATGCGACTCGTCAATACAAACGTTCTTTAGAGTTGATTGAAAAGAAATTCATTTCTCAAGCAGCGGCCGATTCTTCAAAAGCCAATATGCAATCTGCGGTAGCAAGTGCCAAAGCGGCTGAAGTTGCTTTGAGCTTTGATCATATTCGTGCACCGATTGCTGGTCGCGCTGGTGTGATCAATGTATTCCCTGGCAGTCTTGTGCAAGCAGGTACCAATATTTCCACTACCAGCAGTGCCACATCAACGACCACGACTGGTGCAATGGTGACAATCACTCAATTGGATCCTATCAATGTGCAGTTCACCATCTCCGAGAAAGAGATTCCTTTGCTTCTTGCTGGTCGCGAAGCTGGCGAGGAATTAACTGTGACTGTGGATGTGAATGGCTCAGACAAACCAGTAGAAGGCTCTGTGTATGTGATCGACAATCAAGTCGATCCTGCGATTGGTGCCGTGAGAGTGAAAGCTCAATTAAGTAATAAAAATGGCGCAATGATTCAGGGGCAGTTTGTCAGAATCAAATTAAAAGCCAAAACATTGAAAGACGCTTTGGTCATTCCAACTCAAGCAGTGGTGACGAATACCAAAGGTGATCATTTGTACGTGGTTGAAAAAGCCAACACTGTTGCTCTTAAGCCAATCAAAGTGATCTACCAGTACCAGGGCAAAACCGTGGTGACAGGCGTGAACGCTGGCGACAAGATTGTGGTGGAAGGCAAACAAAACTTAAGACCTAATGGCGTGATCAGAGAAACATCTGGCGCTGGGAAGTAATCAGTCATGAACATCTCAGAGTTATGTATACGCCGCCCGGTCATGACGGTATTGCTGTCATTGGCCACCGTGGCCGCTGGCAGTGTTGCTTATTTAAAGATACCGGTCGCTGCCCTTCCAAGTTTTAATACGCCGGTTATTCAGGTCAGTGCCACCTTGCCAGGGGCCAGCCCTGAAAACATGGCGTCAGCGGTTGCCCTACCTCTAGAAAAAGAATTTTCAACGATTGATGGCATCACCGTCATCAGCTCAACCAATACTTTGGGAAGCACCAACGTCACGCTTGAGTTCAACAATAACCGTGATATTGATAAGGCAGCGGTTGATGTGC
The DNA here is from genome assembly GCA_937996825.1 of uncultured Polynucleobacter sp. Lineage (GTDB taxonomy): Bacteria > Pseudomonadota > Gammaproteobacteria > Burkholderiales > Burkholderiaceae > Polynucleobacter. The sequence goes on from CALKUJ010000020.1 coordinate 10,138, forward strand.
AAGCTGCTTTGCTTCGAGCACAAAGACGTTTGCCGATTGAAATGACCAACCCACCGTCGTATCGCAAGGTCAATCCTGCTGATGCGCCTGTATTGATCATGACCATGACATCCCCGTCGATGGATTTGTCACAAATCAACGATTACGCAGAGAACTTGATTTCTCCAACACTATCAACCATTGATGGCGTTGCTCAAGTATTGGTTTACGGTCAAAAAAGATATGCCGTCAGAATTCAAGTCAATCCAACTGTATTGGCCGCTAAAAATCTCACCATTGATGATGTTGCGAAAGCCATCAACAATGCCAACTCCAACACACCGGTTGGTGTTTTAGATGGTCCTCGTCAGTTATTGACCATTTACGCTAATGAACAGTTGGTCAAAGCCAGCGAATACGCTAATCTAGTGATTGCACAACGCAATGGCTTGCCAGTGCGCTTAAAGGATGTGGCGCTGGTTGAAGAAAGTTATGAATCTGTCAAAACAGTAGCTGCTTATAACGGTGAGCGCTCCATCGCTCTAGCGATCTTGCGTCAGCCAACCGCTAACTCGGTTGAAGTGGTCGATGCAGTGCGCAAGATGGTGCCGAAGTTTGAAGCACAGATGCCGGCTTCGATCAAAATCAATTTATTGATTGATCGCTCAAAATCAATCAGAGAAGCGATTCATGATGTGAACCTTACTTTGTTACTCACCATCGGCTTGGTGGTGATGGTGATTTTCTTGTTCTTAAAGCGTGCGGCCGCCACCATCATTCCGGCACTGAGCTTGCCCATTTCTTTGATTGGAGCTTTCTCCATCATGTATTGGATGGGCTACAGCTTAGATAATATTTCTTTATTGGGTATCACCATTGCTGTTGGTCTGGTGGTCGATGATGCGATTGTGGTGCTTGAAAACATCATGCGTCACATTGAAAACGGCATGCATCCATTGAAGGCATCTTTATTGGGCAGCCGTGAAGTTAGCTTCACCATTATTTCTATTTCGATTTCATTGGTGGCCGTGTTCATTCCAATTTTCTTCTTGCCTGGCCCATTGGGCTTGCTGTTCAGAGAATTCGCGGTCGTCGTATCACTATCCATTTTGGTTTCAGCGGTGGTGTCACTGACTTTGGTTCCAATGCTGTGCAGTCGCTTCTTACCAAAGCATGGTCAAGAAGTTGCCAAAGAGACACCGATCACCATCAAATTTGAGCGTTATTTCACTCTGGTCTTGAATGCTTATGAAAAAGCGCTTGATTGGGCACTCACCAATCAAAAGAAGGTATTACAAGGCGCCCTAGCGACTTTTATTATCACGATTGCTTTATTTGTATGGAGCCCAAAAGGCTTCTTCCCTGAAGAAGATACCGGTCAAATCTTTGTGACCACTGAGGCAGCGGATGATATTTCATTTGCCGCCATGGTTGATCTGCAAAACAAAGCGGCTGAGATTGTGCGTAACAATGAAAATATTGAGGCACTTGTATCAATCATCGGCGGTGGTGCAAGCTCAGGCACCAATACAGGCAGGATGTTCGTGAACTTAAAGTCTCGTGATGAGCGCGCTCCTATGAAGAAAGTTCTAGAGAGTCTGCGCAAAGATTTAAGAGACATCCCAGGCCTTGCGGTTTATTTGCGCCCTATTCAGAACTTGCAATTAGGTGGCAAAGTCACCAAGAGTCGCTACCAATATATTTTGCAAAGCGTGGGCTTTGAGGGCATCAATGAGTGGTCCACGAAAGTGACTGAAAAGATGCGTGCAGATCCTGGCATCTTCCGTGATATCACCACAGATTCTCAGTTAAAAGGTTTACAAGCTCAAATTGATATTGACCGAGAGAAAGCTGCAAGCGCCGGTGTGACGGTGGCCGATATTCGCAATGCTTTGTACTCCGCTTATGGCGAAAGACAGGTATCAACCATCTATACCAGCGTGAATACCTACCAAGTGATTTTGCAAGCCGCGAATGAATACAAGCAATACGAAACTGATCTCAATGGCATTTATGTGCGCGGTAGAACCAGCGATAAATTAGTTCCACTATCCAGCATTGCATCATTTAGAAGAACCATTGGACCAACTGCTGTGAACCACCAAGGTCAGGTGCCAGCGGTGACGATTTCATTTAACTTAGCGCCCGATGTGGCTTTGGGTGATGCCACCAAGAAATTAGAGCAATACGTTAAAGAACTTCAACTACCGCCATCCATCATCACCAGCTATGGTGGCGATGCGGCGGTATTCCAAAGCGGCCAATCTAGTCAGATCATTTTGTTGTTGGCAGCCGTCTTAGTTATTTATGTTTTATTGGGTGTTTTGTATGAGAGCTACATCCACCCATTGACGATTTTGGCAGGCTTACCATCCGCAGCAATCGGCGCATTGATCTTCCTGCGAATTTTTGATTTGGAATTAACCATCATCGCAACCATCGGTATTTTGCTCTTGATTGGTCTGGTGAAAAAGAATGCAATTTTGATGATTGACTTTGCCCTAGATGCACAGCGTCATCAAAACATGTCGCCTCGCGAAGCGATACGTTCTGCCTGCTTATTGAGATTCAGACCCATCACCATGACAACGCTCACAGCCGTGGTAGGTGCACTACCAATTGCCTTGGGCTTGGGTGCTGGTGCAGAGTTAAGACAACCTTTGGGTATTGCTGTTGTTGGTGGTTTAATCGTGTCGCAATTTGTGACATTAATCATTACCCCCGTCATTTATCTTTATTTAGATAAATACAGTGGCACAGGTCCGATGGACATCCCTGCTGAAATGCTGAAGGATTAAGTTTTTAGTTTTAGTTTTAGTTTTAGTTTTAGTTTAGGAAAAGTTTATGCGTCAGATCATTCTTGATACGGAAACAACTGGTCTTAACCCGCTCACTGGCGATCGGGTGATTGAGATTGGCTGCCTAGAGATGATTGATAGACGCTTGACTGGAAACAAACTGCACCACTACATCAATCCTCAAAGAGACATTGATCCAGGCGCTGTAGCTGTTCACGGTTTAACCGTGG
>CALKUJ010000021.1 GCA_937996825.1 uncultured Polynucleobacter sp.
CAAGCCAGATCAAGCTTTTGTATCTACATTGGCAAGACGCTGTGACGTTCCCTTCAGACGGAAAAAAACAATACAATTATTTGTAAGAGGTGATTTGTGGCTGACGTTCCAAACAATGCGATCAAGATTCAAACTGAGGAAGTGTCGTCTGACAGTCCTGCAACATCATCGACAATGTACAAGGTTGGTGGTGCGATCAACTACCTGATTGATGTTGGTCTGAACGCTCAAGAATTCTCAACACCTGGAAGCTATTCTTGGACCAGTCCGCCTGTGATCACGCGCGTTCACGTGCAGATGATTGGTGGCGGTGGCGGTGGTTGCAAGGGTGGAATTACAGGGTCTCCACCAATTGCCGGGGCCGGTGGTGGCGGTGGCGGTGGTGGCGGAATATTCCAGGGATTTGTCACTGTCATTCCGAATACGCTTTACACAATCACAGTCGGGGCCGGTGGAGCAGGCGGGACAATTGGGTCTGGAAACGTCGGGGCCAACGGGGGAAATAGCAGTGCGCTTGGTATAACTGTTATTGGTGGAACCGGTGCAAACGCATCAGGTGGTGCCGGTGGAAATGATGGCTTTGGTTATAGAACAAGCGGTGGTCCAGGTGGATCTGGAAATGGACAGCCAGGCTTGGCGGGTGAATCAAATGCTTATTCAAGCGGTGGACCTGGAAACGCTGCACCTGGCGCAACATTCACAGGTGGTGGTGGCGGTGGCGCTGGCTTTGATGCAGGTGGATCGGTTGCGACCAATTTATTTGGAACTCGTGGCTCTGGGGGCGGGGGCACGCAAGGCACAGATATTGGTGCAACGCCCAATGCTGGTCCAGGTGGAGATGGCGTCGTGATTCTTACTTGGTTTGGTAACCCGTAAGATCAAAAAGGCCCCGGGCTCTTTGAAGTGGTGGTGATCACTTGGGTACAAGAGCTCGGGGCCCTGAGACGGAAAAAGAGGTTACCATCTTGTCGTCACAGGTTTCCGAAAGCTTTAAAGAAAAACGCCCGACACGCTATGCATCGGGCGCAAAAGACTGATCGACACAAAGAGGATGCCGAGCCTTTTCAGACTTAGAGTGCAAAGAGGTTCGTCGTTTTTAGTATTGAAATAGAATCTTTGAAATTGAAGCGAAAATTGGTCTAGGTCTTGGGTTTAAAACACAGATCATAGGCTATTTGGTTGCATACCAACAATTCGGGCTTTGTTTTGGTCGTGCCAGCTTGGCTTAACTTTGTTTTCCTATGATATTTTCCTACAACTCTGAAGTCACTTGGAACAGTATATTCTGAGACAAACAACGGTTGCCTAACCAATCTCGCCCAGTCCCAAAACTCTTTGTGATTGAACGCAGATTCGTTATCGTAGTCACAAGTTCCAGCGTACGGTGGATCGCAGTAAACAACAGAATCATTTTTTATTTCAATTTCTCTATAGTCATTACTGGTCCACAATATGTTTGTTTGAAGCTGTTGAAGCTGTTGAAGCTGTTGAAGCTGTTGAAGCTGTTGAAGCCGTTCAAGCTGTTGAAGCTGTTGAAGCTGTGTTGGCTTAAATTTGGGGTTCATTTTTTTTACTAAATACCTAACAACTAGTCTACGTTTATTAATAGATTTCACACCAAAAGGCCAAGCCTTGACGCCAAGAGCCTTGATTGCAATGTCGTCAAACTCATCAAATACAACGGCCATGTGAAGACTTTTTTTGTAAGGCTCAATGTCTTTGCCAAACAAATAACATGTTTGATTGTTTCCAAATGACCAAAGCAGTCTCACATAGGCATCAGTATCTTTGCGCGCAGAGAACTCCTCTCGTGAAACCCATGGTGGCTTGAAGTTGTCATAATTGAATTCGCCTCGAATGGCTCGCTGAATTAAATCAACCGTGTCGGGCTTTATTTCATTGAAGTGATAGGTCTTTGCCTTTTTAAAAAGAATTGCTGCGTGAGTGACGGCAAACCCGCCACCAAAAAGATCATAGAAGTTTTCACTCTTTGGAATGAGGCGCATGATGTTTTCAATAATGTCAGACTTAGACCCCATATAGGGAATTCCAAAGTTCATTTAAAATTCAAATCCGCACGATGGGCATGTGTGTTGCTTTTCATCACTTAACTCTTCAGCCGCACTATCAAGCTCTTCAAAAGATTCTTTGTACCGGTCTAGATCAATTTCAGGAAACCTAAGATCATCAAGGTAAGCGACATCAAGGCCAGCATCATTCATGAACTCATACAGCCCTTCATCAGTGATCTGTCCAAACTGAGAGGTCAACGCAAGCACTCGCTCTTTTGCATCCTTCACATCTTTTGCATGGATGACAGAGACTGGAATCTTGGGAATCTTGTACCCTTCAGCTTTGAGCCCTTGAAGCGTCCTGACTCGTTGATGGCCATTCAAGATCATCCATTTGCCATCATGCTTCCAGACTGACACAGGTTCACTGAATCCGTGACGCAGTATTTCATTCTTGAGTTTGAGATAGTTCTCTTGGCTTAGCTCTTTCAAGTTCCCTTGGAAGTCCTTCAGATCCTCGAGTGGAAGCTCCAGAGAGCCCTGGCATTTGATTTCAACAAGCTTAAGATCCAAAGACACCCCCACGACTGGCGCGATTGATATAGGTCATCCTCGAATGAATTTCACATCTGCGTCAAGCAACGATGATGCAGCCCGCAAGGAAGGGGTCATAATTCAAGAACTAAATTAGTCGAAAATTAAACCAATTCAGTTCTTGCAGGGGTCGAGAAGGTACCTTGTCACCCCCGAGAAGCCCCTTTGGCACCCCATAAATGAACATGAGAATCGTTATCAATTGCATTGAACGTGCAAATGAAAATGAAGCTCAAGTAGTTGGTTTTCCAGATGACTTTTGAGAGTTGGTAGGGGAAAAAGAAAGGCCTGAAACGTTCGATTTGCAGCCTACGTTTCAAGCCACAGAAATAGATAAGTCCGAACATACTTTTCAAGTTTGATTCTGGCAAGTCGAAGTCTGAAAAATCCCAAAACTGCAAAAGTCGATGCAAGGCCTAACGGACTTAAAACTAGGCATCAAGCCATGTGGAAACATATGGCAAACGGACTTTGCAAGCTCAAGCGAACAAGGCGGTTCGAAGGTGAGAGCGCACAGAAATTGGACTACAAAGGGGCATGTGCGAATAGCAAGCATCGTCAGACCAGATCAACCAAAACGGTACATACTGGTAACAAATGTTTGAAGGTTTTAGATACTGACTAGGAAATGCGGGAACATGAAGATACCGCGACCACTCGTTGCCAATTAGTTGTGGTGAAGCACTTCAAGATGCTGGATCATGGTGGGATTCAGAATGCCTAGTCAGCCTAAGACCGAGAACTGTTGAATGTAGTACTGAACTCTACTGGAAGTCTTCGATAGCGAACATTCGCTAAGAGGGTGGTGGTGAGAGAAGGCCCCGAGTTTTGTCTGAAGCATTCTTTCTTGTTTCTTTTTCCTTCTCTTAATTAGTTAACTCTTGAACCTGGTATGGTCCTATACGACATGCTCAAACAAAGACGAGGATGATTGATCAAAAGTAACTCCATCCATGGAGTTCAAACCCAAGTCCCCGAACCTCTTTGTTTCAAGTTTGGCAGACTCATAGCTGTCAAATATATCAACTGTCGTGAAATATTGACCTGAAGCGGACATCCCTGCCACCGCATATTGCTTGTGAGTTTCCATGCCTAACCTTGTTGCACACACCGTTCCAACCGTTTGACAACGCATCAATCGAAAAGTATGACACCTAGAAACAAGGACAACGAATGATTTGGTTTTGGTTAACATGCATGGGTCTAGTCTGTTGGTCTGCTGTGCGGATCAAGGCATGACTTTGGAAAACCCAATGAACATCGAGTACAAACGCTTCTTTGTCAGATGGCTGCCAGACAAAAAGCTTTATGTTGTGATTGGTGTTTGGGTCAGTGAGGTTTACGGTGGGTTCGGATGGCAGGACATCTCGTTCCACAAATATTTCCTCGCAGCAGATTTGAAGTGTTTGCTTTGCTACATCGACAAATGGACGGGTAGGCTATGATTGACCGAATAGAACTAGAAAAAGAACTTGTGGCGTACACAGAGCATCTAGACATGGCTGACGAAATGATCATTAGGCTTTTGCTAGATATTCGAGACCTGTTGATTGAATCGACTTCGAAGGTTGAGAACATAGACAGAGGCGTTGCAAGGATTGGTAACAGAATAAAATGACAGAACAAACGAAGAGTGAAAATGAGTTTTACCGACAATGGGCAGGTTTGTTGAACAACTATCTATCCCTCTTGACCGGAATAAGTGTCACCATGGATGCGGTCAAGGATGCTAAAAGCATTGAAGCCATCAGGAAGTTCGACAAAGCTCTTAGCGAACTAAAAGCCAAATACCCGGAAAGCTTTCGATGAACCCAGTAACATTCTGTCAATTTCCGCGCAGCACGCGAAGAGCCAAAGGAACCGGAGTTTTCATTCGATGCCCATTTATTGTTTTGGTCAAAATATCATCTGAACAAATCTTTGAAAGTATGTATTTTGCTGGCTTCCTTTTGCGCAGACTTTCAGCCTTTGAATGGGTGTCAAATATTTCGACAAGTGTGAATGTCTTGTCCACCTCGTCTTCAGTAAGAACCGCCCAGAACGTCTTCATGCTAATCTCCTCGCTATGCAATATACCTATTCAATTCTTGTGCCAGAAAGGCCTCTCATGAACCCAGCCACATTCCATACAGTCGTAGGCATTTGCTCAGCACTCTTTTCACCGGACTATCCAGTCGAGGACAAGATCCACAAGGCTCAAGCGTGTGAGGTGTTTCAGGAATACTGCACGCAGCCGGTTGAGGTTGATCATGAAGAGTACGGTCGAGGGAAAATTAAGAAGGCGGCGAAGTGAAAGACGAAAGCGTCAATATTGAACATATTCTTGAACGGATAAAAAACCAAAGCTATTTCATTGCTGAATATCAGCTCAAACAAATTGAAATTCTAAACTATTGCGTACCTCACATGGATGAAATGTGGGCAGCCACTATTGCCAGCATTATCTTGGGCTGTGATTTTAGGGACGCGAAAGCGGCTTTGCAAAAAAGGATTGAAGAGTCATGAGCGACTTGCCAGACAAACCTCTGGAATTTTGGTTGAACTTTGAGCTACATGAGCCAGAGGTATGGGATGAGCCACATGAATTGCGCTATCCAAATGCATCAAAGCCTGAAGACATCATACATGTGATTGAATACGAGGTTTACGCAGACCTAGTCAAAATGCACGACTGGTACAGGACTGAAATGCTTCGTCACAAAGAGGCTTTTCAAAAAGAGCGATACAAGGTTGAGACCTTAGAATGTAAAATGCTTGAAATAAAGGCCGCTGCAAAAGAAGCGCTTGAAATTAAATCACCCGAAGAGGCACTCACAGAGACAGAGGACAAGACGTGAAAGAAATAAAACTTAAACTTGTCACAGAAAGAGTCTTTCATAACCGCGACGAATTTAAACAATACTGTGAATAAATGGTTGAACAAGGTGTTTACGCTTCAGAAGATTTTTGGCCTACTCTTTTTGTTAAAGGCGAGGCCGCGTTTAGTACGCTTGAACCTGCAAACCAAACGATTATTACAACTGAGGGGTTTGTAGAGACAGAGGACAAGCCGTGAAAGCAGTCAAGGTTATATTTTTCATCCCAAGCTCAATAAATCCAGTATCATTCCTTAGCGGATTGATGGAGTCAGCCAAGATCAATCCACCATACGGTTTATTTGCAGAAAACGGGAAACTTGTGCGGATTGAAAAGTGTGATTGGGACAAAGACTATGAGCACGGATATGTGTCGGTTGTTCCAATTGTTGAGGCTGGAGAATGAGCATGACCGACACGAAAAGCGAGGCGAAATATTCCCGATGCAGCAACGCTCAATGCAGCGGTATTATTCTAGCAGACACAGAGGATTGGTCGAGACCGCTTTGTCATGCGTGTTGGCAGGATATTGGTGAGCCGGATGTTGAGCCGTTTAACAAATACAGCGAACTAAAAGAATTTTGGGTTTTAAAAGAGAATGTCAAAAATGGAGATGTACCAGCAGGTCCTGAAAAGCCTGACTACTCAGAATTGTTTTATCACACAGTTGAGAAGTCAGCTTACAGCTACGCCGTAGATCAATGGGACTACTGTGTTGAGGAAGCTAGGAAAGCACAAGCCAAGCACGAGCGAGTATTGCAGATGCTTGAGATTGCTGAGGCTGAATTGAAAGACGCGCGTGATTTCGCAATGGATACTTTAGCAAGAGCTAATCAAGCGATAGAGACCGATTGCGACAAATGCGATTATCAATGCCAAGGATGTATAAGAGCGATAGATGACGCAGAAGCAGTAAAATATAATATTAGCATAGCACTTGAAAAAATTAAGAGTTTGAAATGACCAAATGGAGAAAAATGAACAGTGCTCCAAGGGATGGGACTCCGATTCTAGTTGGCAAGTGGATCAAGGACGGACAGTCTGAGCCCAAATGGGAACAGCACGTATATTCTTTCAGCCCAACAGATGAGACGCTTCCGACATTGTTTGACGCCTGGACGGTGATACCTAAGCCGCCGCATTGGGGGAAGGAATAGAATGGCAAAGTATATGAAGAAACCAATTGTAGTTGAGGCGTTCAAATGGATGCACGACGAAGTTCCCAAATGGTGGGCTGAGGCCAAGGGCATTCAAATTCAAATCGCGACAGGCTCGGCCTTTATTCCTACGCTTGAAGGCGTGCATGAGGCTCGACCGGGCGACTACATTATTCAAGGAATTAAGGGCGAGCTGTACCCATGCAAGCCAGATATTTTTAAGGCGACCTATGACAAATGCAATGATTCCTGACGGCAACGTTCACACAATGCCAACCGATGGACCAGCACATCAAGAGTCAAAAGATTGCTGGTGCGAGCCTGAATTGGTTGGAGACTACACAAACGAAAAAGGTGTGAAGCATTATTTGCACAAGGAAATACAGTGACCAAACTCAAAGACTACATCCTAGTCCTGCTTCTCTTAACCTTCATGTGGCCACTCCTTTTGACCATCCCAGACGATGAAGAGGTGTCATGATGTGCCCAGAATCCTTTTTCTTTATTTCACTATTCCTTGCCTCAATGACCTTCATCGCAGGCTACATCACAGCAAGAGCCACCTACAAAAAGTAAAGTTGAAAGTTCAAGCAATTTGTAATACAAAATGCAACACAAATGAACTACAAGCCAGACAAGGTACTTTCATTCATGATTGCTCTACTCTTCGCCCTCATCATTCACTCATGCGTCCTCTCACTCACAGGATGCACAAGTGTCCAAGAACATAGGCAAGAGTTGTTGCAATCCCAATATCCAGACTGCGAAGTCCAAGAAGACCTTGTGATCATTTGCCCACAGATTCCAGACAGAGACTAAAAAGAGGTAAGCACCTATGATTCCAACTAAAAAAGAAAAAGACTACATTCTAAGCGTTAGATGTCACAGAGACCAGATCGAGTATCTAAAGACCCAAGGCATTGACGTCGCTTTTTGCGTCAGGACTTGGCTCAATCAAGCAGAACAGGAACTGAAAACGAAGGAAGGACAAAGCAATGTTCAACGAAGATCGAGACCAACAGGACAAAAGAACAGAGGCAATCGACAAAATGTTCATGGAACGAGACATGAAGGACCTTGGGCGAAATGACTTTGCTGAATCATACGACTTTGACTGGCACCTAAAGGTCATTGAAAAGATTGATAACGACTTCACAAAAAGTTATCTAAACAGAGTTGAGGTGAATGTTCTTGCCGCGCGGGACACGTTGCTTGAAACAAACAAAGCTCTTTTGAAGTGTGCAAAGCATCGCTGGATGAGTATGGAAGTCTCAGACATCATTATGAGAATGGATGAAACACTTGATCGAATCGCAAAGCTCAAAGGTGAAGTTTAACGGTAAAGGACAAAGCAAAATGGACAATCAATTAACAGCACTGCTGACAGCACTCAACAAAGTTCAAGGCGAACTTAAACCAGTCGAGAAGTCGAAATCAAACCCGCATTTCCGCAGTAAATACGCCACCCTTGAAGACATTCTTGAGGTCGCAATCCCTCTACTTTCAAAGCACGGCCTAGTCCTCATCCAAAGTCTTGCAGGTACAGAAACAAGCCCAACACTTGAAACCATTATCGCCCACGTCTCTGGCCAAAACATCAAGTCAACTGCGCCACTATTCTGCAAAGAACTTACAAGCCAAGGTCTAGGCAGTGCCATCACTTACATGCGCCGGTATTCTTTGATGGCCATCCTAGGTATTTCAACCACCGATGAAGACGACGACGGGAACCGCGCTTCAAAGCCAACAGTTCAACAAAAGCCAATGGTCACAGAGCGCGTTGCTCAAACCCTCAAAACCCAAGCGCCAACCCAACCAAGGCAAGCGATTCAACCCTCAATCCCAATGACTCAAAAGCTTGTCAACATGGCGCCCACTGGTCCAGCCCCTCAAAAACTATCTGACGCCCAAATCTCAAGGCTCTTTGCCATAGGAAGGAACAACAGCTGGGACCGAGTCGCATTGGTTGAGTGGACCAATTCGTTCTTTGGGAAAATCCCAGATCATCTGTCCAGACAAGAGTACGATGAGGCATGTGAATTCGTTCAAAAGAACTCACCAAAAGATCCAAGCATCAAAGCTGTGATGAAGGAAGCTGACTACAATGAGCCACCTTTTCCGAACCCAGATGAATTGCCTTTTGGATTTTAGTTGCGGATTGAAAAAAAAAAGCTCTACAATTTAGGCAAGCAATTGATAGGGGGGGATTCTATCAACAACCTGACAGACCTTCAAAAGGACTTCGGCGTGGTCAAGCAGGCAATTCAGAAAGTTCAATACTCAAAAGAACTTCTGACTGAAGCTGTCAGTCAAATCTGCCAAATCCAAAAACCAACGTCACAAATCACAACTGAGCCCCTCGTCGTTGCCGTTCACTCGCATTCACCAATTCAAGACGACATCTTTGTCCTGGCATTTTCAGTTTCAAAGATGATCAATCAAGAATGGGAATTCATTTTTCAAACGCTCAACAGAATCGAAAGCCAACTCAATGAGAAGTGCATTCAAAGCAATCTCGAAACTCATGACTCAAAACAACATGACTCACGCAAGAGCCTCAGCATTGTTTCGACTCATCAAGAAACACCTAGAGAGTAAACGTGGACCAAGAACAGAAAAGCCAACTTTCATTAGAAGAGATGAAACAAAAGATTGATCGCCTTTGTGCAGCCCTAGAATACTACGCTGTCGCAGAAAAGGTCCTCGTCACTCACAAACCAAAAGACTCAAAGTCAGCCATGAAGGTCAAGATCACCCGGCCAGACAATGGCGAAGTCGCAAGAGCTGCTTTGGAATACGACCCGACCAAGGAATCAATCTTGTGAAGGAAGCAAAACAAGGCGACACAGTCATCTGTCCTGATTGCTCCGTTGACATTGCAACGATAGGCCGAGACCTAAAAGAGGGTGATCAAATACTTTCGACGCATTTTGACTTTTCACCTGGCCACGAACTAAGAGATGGTACACCCCGTTGCAACAAGTGCGGGGCCATGTGGATCATGTACGGCGGACAAATTAAAATTAAGGACAAGGGATTAGTTCCTTGAAAACAAAAACCAAAACAACGAAAGGGGCACACAATGGCTAAAAAGAAAAAAGTCGCAAAAAAAGTTTCCAAGAAAAAGAAGTAATTCACCATCCACGTGGAAAATTACACCTCTTAAAGATGCAGAAAAACCCCAAAGACTGACAGGCCTCTAACTGACCAACCGGCCTTAAGTTCAGGGGTTTTCCTTTTTCCAAAAGCAATCAAACAAAATCCATGCTTGAATTTCCCAATGGATCAACCAGAGATTGTTGTCGAATTCATCCTACACGCTGACCTTTCCCGCTTTGAGCTCTCCGCTCACCCAGACAAAGGCAAAATGAACTATAACGATGTCATCAACGCCCTTGAATTCGCCATCGAACAAGTCAAAGAGCGAATGAAGGAAGTTGAAGAGGACCCGCTTCAGTCTGCCGAATCCAATGGCACTCACTGAAATCTCAAATGACTTGACCTACATCTGGTCAGACGCAACGCTAACCATCATGCACCTCTTTTGGTTTGTGATCTTAACGCTAACAGCCATTATCGTTTTCAAGGAATACAACGACCATGAATGACCAACACCTAAAACACTCAATCAACGCCCAGCAGTTGATCAGATACATCTGTGACCAACCAATGACCGATCAAGCCATCAGAGCCATCAAACGCCTCAGTGAAATAACCATCGATTCCATCAAGACGCACAAGAACACGCTTGCAGCTCCTCAAAATTCAGCTTCAAATTGCGATTGATGTTCACACTCAAAAGCACCAACAGAGTCCGTGCCGGCAAGATCGCTCAAAAAAAAGGCCAGCGCTTTGAAACATTCATCAAAAATTGCGCCTTCGCCTCACGCTTTTTCCCCATTCAAATACCAGATGGTTGCGATACCAAACGGGGTCCAGGTGGCAGAACAGTCCTCATCAGAGTCCAAACGCCTTTTGACTTCATCCTCATAGGCCATCAGCAAGCCATTTTCCTAGACACCAAGACCACGTCCGCCACAACTTTCAGTCACTCCAAAATCAAACATCACCAATTGATCAACCTACTTGAAGCCTCAAAAGCTGGACCTGCTGGATACCTAGTCTTGTTCGAATCAAAGCGCCTTGTGGTCTTTTTCTCGGCTCAAAAGCTTCAAAGCATCCAGCCAAGACAATCCCTCAAACCTCAAGATGGCTTGATCTTAGGCCCGCCAGAGACTTGGAACCCTAGACATATTATTGAGGATTGGATCTTGTCTGAAGCATCAGACTAAAAAAGAAGGCCAACAATCTTAAGGTGAAAAGCAATAACACCGTCAATCGTTGGCCCTCAAAAACGACAACTGAAAGATCGAAAGGACCTCTCAACTATATTCCAGACCTTGATTTTTCAAAAGATTCCGCCGAATCTGTCAACGATGCGTCAAGTTTGATTTGCATCCCAATGCCCTAGTCAGGACAAAAGGAAACATGTACAGTGGGAAGACCTAGACTCGTTACAGCCGAGGAAATCGAAGAGGCAGCAGAATTCTCACCCTCTGGAGCTTTCACCGCAGCCACCTTAGGCATCAACGAGCATACCTTGCAAAATTCCTGCAAAGAATATTTCGGCTGCACCTACCCCGAATACGCTGCCAAACTAAATGGCAAATGGACCAAAAAAATGATCAAGCGGGGCATTCAGCTGGCCCTTGAAGGAAATGAGTCCATGCTGAAATTCATGCTCGGCCACTACGCAGGCATGTTCGAACGACACCGGCATGAAGTCACAGTCCAACAAATCACCCTTAGCTATTCATTGGATGAACAACCAGTCATTGAAAAGGCCTCTGCAATTGATATCAGCCCCATAGCAAAGACTTCCAATGACCCCCAATCTAACTGAGTTCAGACCGCTTCCAACACAGTGGCAGGTCATCAGGGACATCAAAAAGAATTTCAACTATGACCTTGGCACCCATGAAGTGTTACTGTCCGGGTCCGTTGGATCCGCAAAAACTCTACTTCTCGCTCATCTTGCTTGCGCTCACGCTTTGGCTTTTCCTGGAGCTCACGTTGGTATAGGCCGACGCACCAAGCCAGAACTCAAAGAGACCCTCGTTCACATCATCTATGAGCACCTAGATGGCATCATTGACCCGGGCTACAACAAGACCACCGCCAACTTCAAACTTCCAAATGGCTCACGCATCACGTCATTTAGTTGGGCCGATGGATCCTTCAAGAAGTTTCGGTCCCATGAATTCTCAATGTTCTTGGTCGAAGAGCTCACCGAAAACAACCGTGACCTGTTCTACCAAGAGATGTTTCAGCGCGTGGGCAGAGACAATGACATCAAGGAAAAGGTGATCGTCTGTGCGACCAATCCAGATGATCCAAGTCACTGGGCATACAAGCGTTGGTTCATGGACAAAAAGGAAACCCGCCACGTCTATCTGTCAAAGACAGCAGAAAACCCATACCTTCCAGAGTCTTACGTTGAACAACTTGAAGCAAACCTAGACCCCAAGATGGCCCGCCGAATGCTGTACGGTGAATGGCTTTCCATCGCTCAAGACGTTATCTACTACGCCTATGACAGAGCCCGAAACTATGTGGAGCAACCCTACAAGGTGGACAACAGATTCCCCATCAACCTGTGCTTTGACTTCAACATCGGTGAAGGAAAGCCCATGTCTGCTTGCCTGTTCCAAAAGATCGGCAATATTTTCCACGTCTTCGCTGAGGTCATTGTTCAAGGCTCAAGGACTGCAGATCAAATGGAAGAGATGGCGGGCCGTGGTTTACTTGATTATCCAACGACCTACATCATCAACGGTGATGCGACTGGAAAACGAAATGATACACGAAGCGTTCAATCTGACTACGACATCATCAAGAAGTTCTTAGGAAACTACCGTCCAAAGTCTGGGCGCGCGATCAACTTTGAAATGAAAGTGCCCATGTCAAACCCGCCCATCAGGACTAGGCACAACATCTTGAACGCGCAATTCCTTAACGAAAAAGGACAGGTCCGGCTCTTTGTCCACAACTGCCCGACTGTCGATGAAGGTTTGCGATTGACCAAACTCAAACCCGGGGCACAATATCTGGAGGATGATTCAAAGGCCGCACCTTACCAACACGTGACCACCGCTCTCGGATACGGCGTTGTCAGGACTTTGCGTGATGAAAACGTGCCTGGCATTACTATGCATCAGGCCGACTAAAAGGGGACCTCTTTGGCTTACAATGTTTTGAATCCTGATGTTCGAAAAGCAATCTTAACTGAAATCATGACCGAAGAGAATCTGAGACGAAAAGAAGAGTCACTCAGACGCCTTGAAATCTACAAACAAAACCAAAAGCGCTTCATCATGCAAGCCCTTGTGAATGAGTTTTCAGTGAAGACCGTTTCCAACATGCGCACACTGACATCAATGAACATGACCAAAAGAATCATTGATCAAAAGGCTTCCATCTATCGTGAGCCACCTGAGCGCACATTCTATCGGTACACCAAATTAGAACTGACTGAGCAAGAGATTCAGCAGTGCCAAAACATCTATGAGGTTGGACGCTTCAACGTAAACTTCAAGACCGCCAATCGCATGTTCAAGCTTCAGAGTGACCAGATTCATTTGCAGGTTGTCCCGCAGGACGACAAGATTGCCTTAAGAGTCCTCATGCCTCATCACCTTGATGTCATTCCAAGCGAAACAAATCCAGACGTTGGCGAAGTCTACATCACCTCAGTCATGGACAGATCGCGCCTGCTTCGAAACATGTATGAGGATGTTCAAGGATGGCAACTCGGTGACTATCGGGACATGACCGACCAAAAGATTGCTGACCCAGATGATGAGCAATCAAAAGCCAATATGCGCTTTGTGTGGTGGACGAAGGAATTCAACTTTGCAACCAACGGCCACGGTGAAATCGTCAACGCTGAAAACGCACCCATCGACACAGCAAGAGAAGAGGAACTGAAGAATCCTATCGACATGATTCCTTTTGTCGATGTCTCTTCAGCTAAGGACTACGAATATTGGATGAGGGCTGGAAGCTCAGTCTGTGATTTCGCAATTGAAATGGGCGTCATGCTTTCAGATATGTCAAACACCATGCGCCTCAATGGCCACATTCAAGGTGTGATCTACTCTGAAAAGCAACCTGGCACTATCGCTGTTGGTCCGAACGTCTTCATCCACATTCCGCTTGATCCAGACAAACCAGTTCAGCCAAGACTTGAAATGCTTTCACCCACTGCACAGATCCAAGAACAGATGCAGACACTGGAATCCTTGATTCAGTTGTTGATCGCCCAAGAGGGCCTAGACGCCAAATCAATGATCGGCACAAATGGTGGGGCCACGTACTCTTCAGCCATCGAACGTCTTTTGGCATTGATTGAAAAGTTTGAAGCAAGCCGTGACGACATTGACGCATTCTCAGCTGCCGAAGCTCAAGTGTTTCAGATCGCAAAAGCTTGGTCGAATAGCCTTGTGAATACCTTTGATGAAGACCTGATGCCGACCTTAGCACCAGACCTTAACATCACAACAATACCAGACGACACTCGTGTCACGGTATCGTACGCAAAGCCTGAAGAGATGAAGTCGGAAAAGGACAAGGTTGATCTTGCCATCCTTCAACTCGGCGAAGGTCTAATCACTAAGGCCGAAGCCATTGCAATGATCCGTGACATCCCGGTTGAGCAAGCTAAGGGAATCGCCGAAGAGATGGACGACGCTCAAGCTCTTGAACTCCAAGACATGGCAAAAGCATCAATGAAAAGAATGAACAAAGGGCCTGATGGCGAAACCTTATAAGGAAGTCATTTCAGAATCTAAAATGGAACTGGAAATCAGTCTCGACGAACTATTCGGGACTAAGGTTCCAAATGACCAAGCCCTTCGCGAAGCCATCGGACAAGCAGTGATTGATACGATTGTGAATCGCACAGAGTCAGGCGAAGGTGTTAACGGTCGCCCCTTCAAGCCCTATTCAGCTTCGTACAAAAAGAGCAACCAGTTTGATGTCTACGGGAAATCAAATGATGTGAACCTGACTCTTACAGGTGACATGCTTGGGACCTTGGACATCAAGGCTCAATCAAGAGGTGTTATCAAGATCGGCTGGCAAGATTCCACTCAAAACGCCAAGGCCTTCAATCATCACACTGGCGACACTCTTCCTCGTCGTCCATTCTTTGGGTTGAAGGATTCAGAGATTGCAGAAATCAAAAAGGAATTCCAAAGCCAGGTTGAAGCTGAGTCACCAACAAGAACTAGACGGCTCGGTGAACTTGTTGAAGGATTGAGACGACTAAATCAAATCACTCGAGAAGAGGTCTAGCTTGCCAGTCAGGGTCAAAAACCTAGACCGTGTTATGTCAAAGATCTTTACTGTGCTGAAGGTCACGCGCAATGAAGAGCTCATGCGTGACATCGGTGTATTTTCAAAAGACCGAATCTACAAAATGACCAAGACTGGAAAAAGTATTTTCTGGCCATCTGCAAAAACCTTGAAGGAACTAACTCAACTAACTATCAAGGTCCGGAAATGGTGGAAGGGAAAAGGCAAACCAGTTGGCGCAAACTTTTCGCCTCAACGATCTAACCTCACCATGACTGGACAAATGCTTGACGCGCTGAAATACAAGTACACTCGTGGATCAAACAAGGTGAACATTTTCATTGATGACTCATCGAGGCCAGTCGAAGGTCCTGTTCTGAGAGGGAAAAAGCCAGAAAACTTGACCAACGCGCAGGTTGCAAGACGTGTCGCTGCTAAAGGAAGACCGTTCATGGGAATGGATGACCTAGGCAAAAGGCGCATCATTCAACTTGCAAAACGAAAGATCCGAGACGAAATCAAAAAAGAGTTCAAATAAACAACGTAAGGCACGCCTTGCAAAATACCTAAAAAGGGGGAAAGATGGTCGAAGATACACAGAGTCAGCCGACTCTTGTCGCCGATTCCAAGCCTGGAACGGATGAATCAACAACAGCAAATGCCGATAGTTTTGAGCCGCAGAAGTCTGCAGAAGAGTATGCAAAACTCTGGAGACAAGCGGGTCAGGAAGCCAAGAAGACACGACAAGCCTTAGCTCAAGTCAAAAAAGAACTTGAGGACGAGCGAAAGCGAATCGAGTCCGTCGAAGCTGAAACAATGAAAGCCAAAGGCGACCATGAAAGTGCGTGGAAAAAAGAAAAGATGATGCGTGAAGCGATTGAGAATGAATACAAATCGTTCAAAGCAAAGTCTGCATTCCAGGCAGTATCATCACAATTCGAGCGTGAAGCTATGAAGCGTGGTTGTGTCGATCCAAAAGCTCTCACCACATTGGCAAGTGCGCATGGGGTTTTAGAAGACCTTATGGTTGATGAAGACCTAAGCGTTTCACCTGACAGCCTTAAGACTGCAATTGAACGCGCTGAAAAGGACTGGACCTACCTGTTCACTAAGCGTGCTCCACAGTTTCGGGATGGTGTTCCGGCGACAAGTTCAACAGTCACAAATAAACAACCCGAGTACAGCAAGTTGAAGTCTGCGGATGACATCATTGCATGGGCGAGGGCCAACCAAAAAAACTTATCCTAGGGGGATAAATGGCAGATTTAATTACCGGCAACACGCAATTGAGCGCAGTAAAACAAGACCTGATCGCTTCAGTTGTACAAAAAGAATTGGCGTTCCAAGCTAAGCTTGCTCCATACTTCACAGACGTTTCTATGTTTGCAGCTCCAGGCGCGAAGCAAATTAGCTTCCCTCGCCTTAGCTCATTCACAGTCATTGACCGTGCAAGCGGTGTTGCTGGCGATGCATCTCAGCTGACTGCTTCAGTTGATACATTGCTTCTAGACATCAACGCATATGTTGCATGGATCATCGATAGCTCTGACGCTGTTCAATCTGCAATCCCTGCTCAGCTTGAGTTCGCAAAGCGTGCTGCTGCTGCTCATGGCCGATATGTTGACACTCAGATCATCACTGAGCTTGAAGCTGTTGGCGTTCCAACAACTACTGCTGGCAACCTGACTGCAGCTGTTGTTCTTGAAATGCAAGAGACACTGCTTGAGAACGATGCCGACGCATCTGGATTGGCTTTGTTCATCGCACCTGCTCAGCGCACTATTCTTTTGCAAATCTCTGAGTTCAAATCTGCTGAAGTTTACGGCGGAGCTGCAATGATTCCATCTGGAGTTGTTGGAAGCCTGTACGGTATGCCAGTAGTTGTTCACAACGGTTTGACTGCTCAGCAATACTTCATGGCTGAAAAGACTGGATTGGCTTACGGATTCCAAATGGGTCCAAGCTACTCTGAGCAAATGTCAAACGAGTACGGCTCACAAGCTAAGCGCGCTGTTCTTGACCAGTTGTTCGGTGTTGAAGGTATGCAAAAAGGCCTAAAAGGCGTTTTGTCTACTCAGTCTCCATTGGTTATCAAGGACAACAACTAATTAGTTGAGGTCAAATGGCACCAAGCCCGAATAGTATTCCTGACTACATTCAGGCGGGGTCCCCTCGAGGGCTCCGCCTTAAAATGCTTCAAACAAATGCACGCTTTGGAAGCTTCATTCATTATTTCGACATCCAAAAAGTGGATGGCAAATGGATCGCGTGGTTCTTTAGGGAGCTAGGGACCTTTGGATCTATCGAAACGAGTGAGCAAGAGAAGGAGCAAGCCTGATGGCAATGTCTCCGAATCATAATGACAGAGAGCGCGACAAGTTTGAAGAGAACGCAGGCGACGGCGGGACTGATGTCAGGGTCGTTATCAAGAATGTGGATCCAATTGAAGTCACAATTGGAAGCGTCATTGTTGAGGGCGATTCAATTATTTCTGGCACCGTTGATGGAACGGACACTGGCACAGAGCGCACTTTTGTTAACAACAGACGAAATCAGTTACTATCTGCCCATGACCTAGTCGCAGCGTATGCGTGGCTTGATTTTGGGAACAAAGATGAGCGGATTGCTTCGATTGTTTACACAAGCGCCACCTTTAGCGGAGTGACGGTCACAAGAACATTCACATACAGTCTGGTCGGCACCAAGTATCGACTGGACCTTGAGACTTGGGTCACAAATCCGGGGGGATAGATGGCAGACTTTGATTTGGAAGGCGAATTCGCACCTGATTCAGACATTGACTCAGACAACACTCAATCGGCTACGATAATACTGAATGATGGAACGTCATGCACCGTTTGGAAAAATGACTGGATTGACGCTCTTGAGGGCTCAATTCCGGCAGACGAATGGTGGGGATTGGCGTTTCAGATTTCAAAGATTGAAGACGGGAATATTTTTATCAAAGTCGCAAACAGCGAAGGCGTGTATGAGGAAATTGGGATGAGCCCAGTCAACATAACGAACGTCTTCAGACATGTGGAGAAGGCATGAAAAGCATTTACGCTGACTTGGTTGACGACGTTGTGTCGAGCTATGATCAAACAAAGACGACGATACAAGGTCGAGTCGCTTCAAAGACAATCAACAGTCAGACTGTGCTTGGGCCACCGCTCAACAAATTTGTCGATGTTCAAACCGACACTGGCATTGCTTCAATTGCAACATTCGTGACCTCAAACAATCGCATGTTTGCTTTGGGTGCAGTCACAGCGGGCGTCATGCCGGTCTACTGCTACTCGTTTAATACGACAACCGGAGCGCATGCATACGTTGGTCGAATCAACATGTTGCTTCCAAACTCTGCTGCAACAACGCACACAATCAGAGGCTTTAAGGTCATTGATACTGGGACGACAGGTTGGAGAATCTACGTTGCAACGTCTGGATCAGTCACCATCAACGGCGGCTTGTTTGAAGCTTACAACATTGCGCTTTCAGACTTTGTTCCAATTGGTTTTCCAACAATCCAATTCGCAACAGGCAACGGACAAAAGGCAGTTTATTTCCATCAAGATCCAGCGAATAGAGGCACAAACCAGCTTCAGATCGCAACAGCAGGCGCAGTTCTTGATGTTGCAGGCAACAAAATCTATTGCCACAACGGTATCGCAGCTACTCATCAGTTTTATGTCTATGATACAAGCATCACACCAACCTATGTAACTGAAGCCATCACAGGCACTGCAGCGACTGACATCATCAATCATGCAGGACATTCATTTGGAGCAAACGCCCCAATTGTCTTTACAGCATTGACTGGTGGCGCAGGCCTGACAGTTGGCACTGTGTACTTCGTTAGAAACCCAGTCGCAGGGGTAAGTTACGAATTAAGTGCAACGTCAGGTGGCGCACTACTTAACTTTACAACCGACATATCTGCAGGGACTGTTGGCCGAGCTTTTGGAAATTCAGTTTCAAACTTTGTTCACAAAACTGGAAACTTGCCAGCGCTGACAGGCACACTTCTCTTAACTGATTCTGAAGACTATGCGGTTCCAACAGGCGTTAACGTGTCAGTTGATGGTCTAGGATGTGCGTTCTTTGGAACAAGCTCAGCTATGTATTTGGGCACACTTGCTGAATTGACTTCAGGCGCTGTGACTTGGCCAAGCCTTCAGACGTGTAACCTCTTAGGTACAACAAACCAGATCACTGCACCAACTGCGACTCACATGGCATGGTCCAGCGTTTTGAACCGCGCAGTCTATGCAACAAACACTGCCGTTTTTGTGATGAAGCAATTCCTTAATAACTCAATCGAAAAAATATTTGGTGGCGTCAACAACCGATACCTCGAAACACTTGTTGGGAATGATGTTGTTGAATTCCAAACTGCTGCAATGACTTCAATGGACCTAGAACAAGGTTGGCTTGCAATTGGTTCAAGTGCAACGGTTGGTCAACGGGGCATTTATTTGGCAGACATCCGAAGCAACGAGAACTTTGATTATTCTTATATTGTCACAAAGGTTCTTGATACGCCTCAATCAACTCTCAAGTTCATCACGACACTTGATCAACTGTTCGAATATACAGGAAGCCTTTGCGTGTACTATCGAACAAGTGGGTTTGGATCAATCAGCGGTGGATGGATTCTGATTCCTTTTGCTGAGGACTTGTCAGCATTTGCTTCAGGCGACCAGATCCAATTTAAAATCTGTTTTGATACCCTTGGTTTGGACACAAGCATCCACGCTCAGCTTCACGAGTTCGTGCTTGGATACGAGTCACTCAATGAAATGTCCAACAACTGGCAAGTGTCTAAGGACCTAAGTTCAACAGGCGCCACACACAAGGCTGTGTTCTTCTTGTCTAAGGCATACCCGTCAGTGGTTCCAACTCTTTACATGAGAGCCATTCAACAGCTCACATCAACAAGCGTTGGATCAAACAACACTGCCGCAAGCCCTGGACAATTCAGATACTCGACCAACGGTGGAACATCTTGGAATGCTCTTGGCACAATCCCGAATGTGGTCGGCACCTTGGTTGAATGGACAATCAATCCATCGCCAACAGTTGACTACCTTCCAAGCGTGAGGGAATCGTAAAATGGCCCAGCAGTTTTACTACAACCAAGTCTATTTTGATGGATCCACGTCCGTTGGTGAAACTGCTGAAATCTATGAGCCACGATGCGGAGCAAGCATCGATGGCAACATGCTTTACCTTAATTTTTTCCTTCATGTGAATGGCCAGCAGGTGAAAACAAACCTTGGGGATGCAGAGTATCGCGTCTTCAATCGGTCTGGTGCCTTGGTGGCGGGCCTTTCACAGACTGGCATGAGCGCCAACGCTGAAGGCATCTACACGGCAACAGCTGTCAGTGCGGCATCAATGCTGGACCTCAATCACTATCTGGTTGAAGTGACAATTGGTTACAGCGGGACAGACCGCATTGCAATGGTACCTGTTGGGGTGGTTGAATAATGGCAGCGAAACGTCTTGTCCAACACAGCCCATACTTCATCCAGCTTGGCGCTGAATATTTGAACAAGACAATCATTCCTGATTCCAAATACCAAAGCACAATCAGACGGGCCAACATTCCGATTGAACGAGATGCATTCATCCACATGATGTTTGATGAATCTGGTTCAATTGAAGGCGCAAGAATTGTTGTGGGTCTTCTTAAGTCAAATGCAAGCCTTGATACGGCAACCACCTGCACGATCAAGATCTACACCGTTTCAAACGACGCAACACCTTGGATCGACACACTTGTAAAGACCGTCACTTTGTCGCCTGGATCTGACAAGCTGTTCAAGACCACAATTGATTCAGTCGAGGCGGGCCAGGAAATCTTTGGTGACGTGACCTTCAAGGTTGTTGCAAGGGTACAGCGCGGAAACGACGTCCACTATGCGTATGACTATTTCAATCATCTTGGACTGACTGACAAGGTTGAGCGACTAAGGAAAAAGGTATCGTTCCTTCAAATCACAAAGAAAGACTTTGGTGTTTAGATGGCAATTTTTCCTCACATAGAGTTGGAAGACATCGTCCAGGTCAATGACAAGACTAGATTGTCAGGGACCAAGACCTTCATTTCCAAAGATGAAGCTGCAGTGACACTTGTCGAGATTGAACCAGAAGCCGGCAATGGGTTCATCGACGTGACAGGGACAAAGCAAGCCGATTGGTATCTGGACTGGGAGTACGCCACGGGTGGCGTGAAGACCGTTTCGGTCCGGGTAACCACGGATGGTGCCCCAGTCACCGAGTCTTTGACTCTGGAAGTCCTGACGCAAGTCGATGACAACCAGTTTTGCTCAGACTCAGACCTAGTTTACAACGAACACGACATCATGAAATGGGTAAGGCCAGGCCGCAACACTCACAAGGATGTCATTCGCAGAGCCAAGCGCATGATCATGAAGGACCTTGAAGAGTTTGGCGTGCTTGATTCTCAAGGCAACAAGCTGACTGAGGCCGCAATTGTTGATCTTGAAGAGGTCCGTGAATGGGCCACATACATGAGCTTGTTCATCATTTTCAAAACCAATTCAAATTCCACTGAAGACATCTTTTCTAAAAAAGCGGCCGAGTACAAAGAGCGGGCCCAAAAGTCCAGACACCGATCTTATTTCAAGTTTGATTGGAACGGTGATGGCATCATTGACCGTGATGAATGGATCACTTTCCAAGCCATTGAGGTCTATCGCAGATGAGTCTTGATCTGGTCACACCTTATTTTGAGGACAAACTTGTTGAGCTTGGCTGGACCCTTTGGGATGAGCCATTTGCCTTCGACAACATTCCTTCAGACATCCTGGACCACGGTTTTCAGATTGAAACTGGAGACCTGACTGGGGAAGGAATCACCCAGACTGTTCTTGAAACCCGGATGGATGTGACTGTCAGACTGTTCCGAAAGGGATACAAGACACCAAAGACTATTAAGGAAGAGCTTTTGACTGAGGTCCAGCATGTGCTTTGCCTTTGCTTGACCGCATCAAACAGATTGACCGCAGGAATCAAGAACATAGAATTTTTAAGTATGGTGCCAACGCCCCTGAATCTTGAGAATGACAACGCGATTGTCGCGACTTGCATTTTCAGATGCCGGGTTATTTTGAACATAGGAATCTAAAAAACCTTAAGGGGGAAAAATGAGCTGTGATACAGGAACAGGCAATATCAGGATTGAACCAGTAAACGTCACCTGGGAAATCGAAGAGCAAGGCACAGTCACCTGTGTTGCAGACGTTGCAGAATCTTTGGAAAACAAATGGTTCGGAATTCAAGCTTCAAACCTTACCAAATACTATGTTTGGTACACGGTAACAGGTGGCGCGTCTCCGGTTGATCCAGCTCCAGCAGGAAGAACAGCTCTTCCAGTGACTATCGCTGCAAACGCATCTGCATCTGCAGTTGCAACAGCGACTGCCGCTGCGATTGATGCCATTGGCGCAGGTCTTTTGTTTGAATCATCTGCTGTTGACGATAAGGTCTACATCACAAACATCGGCGCAGCTGACGTTGAAGCGGCCTTTGATGGAACAGCTCCAACTGGCTTTACATTCGCTCAATGCCAACAAGGCGGATATCTTGATTGCGGGCTCCTTTCAGGAAATGTAGAGAGCTCGTTTGAGTCCGAATTCCTACAAATAAAAAGTCACCAGACCGGGAGTTCTCTACGTGCAGAGCTCAGGATGGGAACTAGTGCTGAAGTCTCTTTGACCATGCAAGAGACCAACGTTGACCGAATCAAAGAGGTCTTCGCAACAGTTAACGGCGGCACTCACACACCAAGCGGTGGCACTGAGTTGTTCGGTTGGGGCACAAACCTTCAAGGAACAAACACCATCATCCAAGCTCGCAGACTTGTATTGCACCCCGTTACAATGGGCGCAGACCGAAGCCGCGATCTTTGCTTCTGGAAAGCAATGGCGATGCCGGAAACGATGGTTTTCTCAGGCGAAGAGGTCAACACTATCGCTGTGACTTTCAAGACCTACATTGATTCAGAGAAGCCAAAAGAGATCCAACACTGGGCATACGGTGACTGGACTCAATTGATTCCTGGAGCTTAATTTTTAAAGGGGGATACTCGTGTCATTTGAAGTAAAGCGCTCAGTCGAGCGCGTTTGCCTCTACGGAACATGGTTCACGTTAAGGCAACAAACTGTCAGGGACGCAAGGACTGCGGCTCAAAAGGCTAAGGAAAAGCTGTCAGACGACCAAGCTTTTTTCGAAAGTCTGGAGCTCTTGTCTGGCCTTGCGGTCAAAGACGAAAACTTCAAGACTGATGAAGAGGCCCAAAAGGCATTCCGTGAGGCGCTTGAGCAGATGGAGCTTGAACACTACGTTGAGCTTTCAAAGCATCTTGCTTCGGCGTTTTCAAAAAAAAAGGAATTAGTAGCTGGGCCATAAGGAAAGCAAAGACCGCGAGGTTCTATGGCTGGACTGACAGGGAAATTGAAGACATGGCGCTTGTGACGTTCAATGAATATTGGGAAGCCATGACTGCTGTTGAAGCTCAAGAGATGCTTTTGTCATTCCAGGTCGCCTCATGGCCCATGTTCAAAAAGGAAACTAGATCTAGGGTTCACAAGGACATTCAAAAGCTTGCGAATCCTAAACTCAGTGATGCCGGAAAAGAGCCAGTCAACATGGAAAACATTGTTGCGAAACTCACAGGTGCAAAGGTGAAACCACGTGGCAGCTGATGGTATAGTTGAAATTGAAGTAATATTAGAAGACGGGTCGGCTCAAAAAGGGTTCTTGCGCCTAAAAAAGCAAGCTGAAGACTTCAAGAAAACTGCTGAAGGTTCGGTCGGTAAGGGCACAGAAAAAGCCACAGAGGATGCGGGCAACGCACTCAACAGTCTTGGGTCAAGATTTGGCCAGGTCGCCTCAGCTGCTAGAGCTGTTGCAATTCCAGTTGGTGCCGCAGCTGCCGCAATTGGTGGATTGTTTGCCGCAACCAACGCTTCGTCAAAGATTGTCGATGAGCTTAAAGCCATCAACAGTCAGTTTGATAACCTAGCAGCACGTGGTGGCGCGTCTGCAAATGTCTTGAGAGAGTCATTTGCTGAAACCGCAAGAGGTTTAGTCAACCTAGACGATGTTATCAAATCATCAAACCTGACTTTGGGATCACTTGAGATTTCAGCGTCTACGCTTGCAAAGAACTTTGAGATTGCACGACAAGCTAGTGTGGCTTTCGGTGTGGATACTGTTCAAGCCTATGAAGCATTGAACCAGGCAATCATCACAGGTAACACAAGGTCACTTCGCCAGCTTGGTTTGTTCATTGATTCAAAAGAGGCAATTGATAATTATGCAAAAAGCCTTGGTGTTGCCGCTCAGTTTTTGAGTGATACAGGAAGACAACAGGCAATTGCAAACGCCATCGCTGAAAAGTCCGCAACTGTTTTTGAAGGTGTTAACACCGCAACAGAGAAAAATAGTGATGCTACAAAACGCCTTTCGGTTTCTTATGGCCAGCTGAAAGATGCAGCCGCAGCATATATTGATGCAACAATAGGTCCGGCGGCTGCAGCTTCAAACAACTTCCTTGCCCAAGCCGCTGACAGACTAGCTCTTCTTTTGAAGCCAGCGGCCAACACGCCAGAGCAACAGCTCAAGGACATTCGAAGCCAGATTCAATTCATGGATCAGGACCTTCAGTTTCTGATTGATCGACAGCGAACATTCGCAGCTCAGCCTTTCGA
This sequence comes from uncultured Polynucleobacter sp., assembly GCA_937996825.1. Taxonomy (GTDB): domain Bacteria; phylum Pseudomonadota; class Gammaproteobacteria; order Burkholderiales; family Burkholderiaceae; genus Polynucleobacter. The sequence continues at coordinate 24,717 of CALKUJ010000021.1, forward strand.
CAAAGAGAAAATCGCTCAGTATAGGGCAGAGATTCAGTCGCTAAGGGAAGAGGAAGAGAAGCTTGGGATGGCTCAAATGAAGCGATCACAGGCGTCTGCAAATGCCACCCGTGACGAGCTAAGAGATAATCAAAATTTATTGCTTCAACAGCAGGCTCTGTTTGCTCAACAGCAACAGCTCGCCCAGCAACGAAACATGATGGATCGGGCTAACGCTGAAAACAGAATGGCGACCGCTCAAACTGAAGAGGAATTTAACAGGGCTAAGGCCGATGCATTGATGGCCGAAACAATGCAATACGAGTTTCAAAAAGATGCCATCAAAAAGCAATACGCCGCAGCTGGGTTAGCTGGAAGGCAAGCCGAGCTTGATGCATTGGCTGCACTTGAAGAGCAACACTCCGCACGGGTTGTTGCCATTGCTCAAAAAGAAAATGCAAGCATGGTGAAACTCCGTGGAATTGTGCAAGCAGGAATAGTTAACGGGCTAACCAACGCATTCGCCGGACTTGGAAAAGCTCTTGTGAAAGGCCAAAACGGATTTGAAGCAATGGGAAAAGCTGTGCTTGGCGCACTTGGCGCCATGGCCATTCAGATCGGCACTATGATGGTCATGATTGGTCTAAGTTTCAAAGCTCTTGGACCAGTGCTTCCGGTCTTTGGTTTATCTGGTGCCGCTGCAGTCGCCGCAGGTCTCGGCTTGATTGTCCTCGGTGGCGCATTGTCAGCAATGGGCGAAGGCGGGGAAACCGCTGCAGGCACGGCTTCCGCAGGTGGTGGCGTATCTGGAAACGGTGGCACCGCAAATCTTGGCGGAGCTGCGGATGGATCACAGCTTGAAGACGTAAAGCCAGGCACACAAATCGCGGTCCATATAAATGGAAACGTCTGGGACCGTAGGTCGACAGGATTAGAAATCGTTTCCGTCATCCAGGAACATTTCGACACAAACGGCGGACAGACATTGGTTGGGGTGACTTAAAATGGCTTTGGATGTCTTCTCAAAATTCTATTATGGCTTCATCATCGACAACGACAATCGCTTCCTAAACTTTGATGAAGGCGGACTTGAGCTCACAGTTGAGCTTTTGGCTGGATCCTATTCCTTCACTGAAGGCGCGGTGATGGTTCAAAACGCTTTCAATGCAGCAGGTGCCTTGGGATATACCGTCACACCTGACAGAGCCACAAGGTCTTTGACTATCGCAGCGACTGGTACTTGGAATGCATTGATTCAATCGGGAACTCTTGCAGCGAACCAAGCGTGGGACCAAATAGGATTCACAGGGCTTGTCGATTTGACAGGGGCCTCAAGCTACACGGGCGACACTCCAGTAGTATCATCCTTCCAGCCTCAATTCTGGCTTCAGGACTACACGCCTTCATCGAACAAAAAGAAAAAGTCTGAAAGCACAGTCCGGAAAACGGCCACCGGAGCGGTTGAGGTGGTAACCTTTGGCGATGAATCTTACATGAAGTGTTCGATCATGTTTTCGACAGACCTTCCAATGGATGACAAGGTGATTGCAAACAACCCGACGGGCCTTGCAGACTTGAGGTCATTCATGGAGTTTTGCATCACAAAGGCGAAGCTTGAATTCATGGAAGATGTTGCAGTTCCAAATAACTTTGAAACAATGATTCTTGAAAGTACCGAGCAAGGTCGAGACGGCACCGAGTTTGAACTGAAAGAGATGGTATCTCAAAACCTGCCCGACTTCTATGAGGTCAAAGGGCTTACGTTTCGAGTGATTGAATAGGGGATTCAAGATGAGTGTTTTCAACGGTCAACAGGCCAACGCCGCTAGCTTCAACAACGGGTTCCTTTCCAGGCTGACGGATTCGGACACCATTGCCATCGTAGGCCTTGCAAACGCAAACCCACTTTCAGGCGCTGCGATCACAAACATTCAAAGAGAGTTTTCAGCCCACGCATCATTCCTTGGGATGGCAACAAACTCACTCGCAACAGTGCTTCCAATATGGAGCAACTTAGATATTGGCGGTGGAAGTGACAATATTAAGACTAGGGTTGAGGCGCTGACTGCCGCTTTCAACGTGGCATCAGGACATGACCACGATGGAACAGGCGGGAATGGCGGACTCATTTCCAGTCTTAATCTTGCCAACTTCAACAAGTTTTTTGCTGAGTTTCAAACTGACGTATTCGCTTCAGCTGCTGGACTTAGTGACGATGTAACTACGGTTTTCACGGCCCTCACACCTGGCGGTGGCGTTGCAACTGTTGGTGTTCCAACAACGGCACCTTACAACAGAGTGGAGCTCAGGACAGATCCAAACGGTGACCAGATTGAAGAGCCAGGCGGAAAGCTTGTCTACGGTCGATTGACTGAAAGCTCTGGCACTTGGACGCTGACCTATTTCTATGAGGCAGCAGGCGTTGAGACAGCCTATTCGTTGCCAAGCCAAGACATTCGGCTTTACTGGCGCGAGGTGTTTGATGCTTCAACAAGGCCAACATTCGGGACAGATACAGGATTCATTGGGTCCTTTGATGCAACAGCTGACGTTGTTGACGCGTCTACTTCACAGCGTGGTGTTGTGAGTTTTGGCACACAAAGCTTTGGTGGCGTGAAAACATTCCAAGACCAAGTTGTATTTGGAAAAGCAATTTCAATTCAAAAAGCAGACGTCGCTTCAGCTGCTACAATCACAGCACTGTCATCAACGAACAGTTTCGTGAAGCTCACAGGTGCCACAGCAACAGAGCTGCAAGGTATATTAGCAGGCACCACTGCGATTCGCTTAGTCGTTTACAACGCTTCAAGTGCAGACCTCACAGTCAAACATCAAAATGCTGGAGCTGCGGCGGCAGATCGCATCATTACTTCTGATGGAAATGACGTCACAGTCGGATCAAGCTCATCGGTTGAATTCCTGTATGACGTGAGCGACTCAAGATGGCGCGTGATTTCAACTTCCGGCGGTGGCGGTGGTGGCGCCCCAACATTTGAGCTTGAGTCATTCACGCTCACAAACACCAATATTTCAAACGGCTATGTGGACCTCGGATTTGAGGCCGTCCTGAATGCGGTGTTTGTACGACACAACAGGATGAGCCTTGAGCCAGCGATTGATTTTACAACCAGTATCGTTAGTCTTGTGACTCGGGTTGATTGGAGCGCAGGGGATTTCGGTATTGGCGGAAACGCTGAGTTTCAAGAGGGCGACATAATTTATATTCAATACGCGAGGGCATAGCATGAAAACGATTTTACTTTTGATCATGACACTGACGGCAACAATTGCTTTTGGATGGAATATTCCGCCAGCTGACAAAGAAGAAGCCTATCTTTACTATAAAAATAAGACCATCAATCCTGGGTTTGAAAACGGGACCACTAATTTCACAGCAAGCGGTGGGTCCTTTACGGTTACAACCACGGCGGCCGATGTTGGTGAAGGTGCACGAGCTGGAGTTTTCAACGCTTCCGCTGCAAGTCAGACTCTCTCTGGAACGAACTACACAATTGAGAAAGGACTTCTTGGCGCGAATGCATACGCGAAATGTACCTTTCGAACTACTGCAACTGATTACAAAATCCAAGTGCACGACGGAACCAACGTCATTTCTGAAGCGGTTATCGCTCCAAGTACCCAGTTTATCGAGCAAGGAGTTAACTTTGTCTTTCCAAGTTCTGGTACTGCTCGACTAAGGATTTTATCTGCCAGCGATTCTAGTGATTTATTTATCGACGACTGCTATCTCGGGAGGGCACCCAACGTCGCTGCTATGTCCTTGAATTCCTTCTATGGTGGAATCAGATACGCAGGTGTTGCAAGCTGTACATGGTCTCTCACAAACACTGGCGGTTTCGTTGATTTTGGAACTGACGATGATTGTACAGGTCGCGTTCTTTCAGGAAACGCAAGCGGTCCTGCTGACAGCGCTGGGAACAGAAAGCCTTCAGTGACATTTAGCTATCTGCCGCCTGGAAACTACATGGTGGTTGCGACTGGAAACATTCTACTTTCAAACACATCTGGAGCACTTGCTTTCAACGCTGTTCGATTGAGCGATGGGACATCTACTTATAGCCCGCCTGCTGCGATGAACCTTCCTACCGGCGACACGACTCGTGGAACTGTCCAGAACGTTGTTTGGAACATCACATACAACTCACCACAAACAAGCAAGACATTCATCCTGCAAGCAAACTCATCTGCCAGCGGTGGTGTTGATGTTCAAACTACAAACGCAAACCAAGACTTTGAGATCAAGGTTTACCGATTCCCTCTCGCGTCTGATGTGGCTTACAGAGTGGACACGATAGCTTCATCTTGGTCAGGGTTTCATGACTCAACTTGTAACTGGACTTCATCTTCTGGAAGCTATGTAACACCAAGCGCAGATGCTTCTTGTGGGTTTACAGAACGAACAAATACAAACTTTGGAACCGTATCAAGCACTGGATCAAAGACTCCTGGAATCACGTTCACGCCGATCAGGGCTGGAAAATACCGCGTGTGTGCAAACACTCAACTTCTTAACGACACAACCTTGAGTTACGCAAGGGTGAGAATGAACGATGGAACCAACACTCTTGGTGAAGCCACGGCTCGCGCTGCAACTGGTGGAGTAGGTCAGACGGTAACTATCTGCGGGATTCTACCTGTTGCTTCAATCTCAACGGTTTCGTTGAACCTTCAGATCAATGCGTCTGGAAACACAACTCAGCTTGGCGCATACGACAGTGGAATTGCTGCGATTGACTGGACTATCAATGCGATTGACCAACAGGTTCCAGCTCCGGTTGTGATCGGAAGCATTTCAACTAACTCAACAGGTGTTGAGCGAATTGAGCGTGCAGCTGTGACATCAACTTGCAGCACTGGAACTTGTACTATCGCAAGCCAGTCTGGATCTTGGCTCACAAGCATCACTCGGGATGGAACTGGCGACTACAATTTGAACATCGCAAGCGGAATGTTTACTGCTGCACCTGTATGTTTTTGTCAGTCACAAGGAAACGTCGCTGCGATCTGTTACGGTTTTGACAACCCAAGCACATCGCTTTGGCAGTTTAGAACACTGACATCTGGCGGAAGTGCATCTGATGCGCAGTTCTCTATCCAATGCATGGGCCCTAGATAGTGGAGTATGTGACCGCTTTCCTCGGAATACTTGGAACCATCGCAGGGCTTGCGGCCTTGCTTGGCAAAAAGTATTTCGAAAAGGAAATGGAGCTTGAGGGTTTGAGGAAATCAAACATCTTGCTGGCCATTTCGGAGCTCAAGGAAACGGTCGATGATCACAAAGGGGCCATCAGGGCTCACAGTGAAAAGCTTGAAAAGGTCAACACGAGTATCCTTCGGACAGACATGGACAACAAAAGGCTTGGTGAATCATTCAAAGAGCTTGCTGAAAGTCATGACGCCCGAATCATCGCTTTTGAACAAAAGATCATCAAGCTCACAGAGGACTTGTGGCTATTCAAAGGAAAACCTAAGCAGTGAAAATACATGAACTTGCAATGAGCTATCTTGGAATCCCGTACCTTTGGGGAGGGTCTAATCCAATGACTGGCTTTGATTGCTCAGGCCTAATCATGGAGTGCTTGAAAGCCTTTGGTTTGCAGGCGCATGGGAATGATTTGAACTCGCAAGGGATATACAACTGGGCCACGGTTGGCGGGCAGATTGGGAAAACTGGTCCAGGGGCTTTGGTGTTCTTTGGAAAAACCAAGACTGCCATCACCCACATTGGCATTATGATTGATGACAGACTGATGGTTGAAGCTGCAGGCGGTGATTCAAAGACGGTGACCTTAGATGCTGCCAAGGCAAAGGGCGCTTGTGTTCGAATCAGGCCGTATGCGTACCGAAAAGATTTGATTGAAGTTGTGATGCCAAAGTATCCAGAATGGATGAGGGGGATTTGATGGAACAGGTGATGGCTTTTGTTGAGTGGATCAAGCTCAACTATGTGAATGTGATCATTGCAATATCTGCTTTGACTTCATTCCTTGAAATCGTTGTGAGGCTTACTCCAACAAAGACCGACGACGGGTTTGTGTCGCGCCTTGGTAAGTGGATCGACATCATCATGGACTTCCTGAAAATTCCAAAGATCGTGAAAGCTCCAAAGGTTGAGCTGGAAGAGCCTAAAAAAGAAGAGCCTGTTGAAAAACCTGCTGACAAGCCTCTTTGATAGGGTCGTATCATTGATCTTGAATGCGGCCCCTTTTGTTGCAATCGGGGCCTATTTAGCTGTCCAATGGGCAAGGCAAAAGAACGCTAAGCTTGATCAAAGAATCAAAGAGCTTGAGGGGCAGAAAAGAGAGGCCGAGAATGCGAAGGCAATTGACGAAAAGTTTGCTGGCAGTACTGACGGTGATGTCATTGACCACGCAATCAATCGCGGCTCCAAAATGCATGAGTGAGCTTCAGCAGCAAAACCTGTCGAAGTTTATTAAGAAGTGCGAAGCCACCGAGCTTGATCTTGCATTCTACAAAGAACAACTGCTCTTAGAGCAGACCATGAAACCAGAGCCACCGATGAATCAGTTGCTTGTCCTTGGGATGGGCATCCTTGCAGGTGTTGCGATAACGGCAGCTGTTGTTGGAGCAAAGGGCAGATGAGCTTACAAGTATCACAAAGGACACTTTCGGCAGCTGAGAAAATTGAAAAGTCACCGATCATGGTCCTTTGCATTGAAGGCTTAGACACCAAGTACGGGACAAGCACTATCTATGAGTTGATCCGGATTGGTGATCCAGGACTTTTGATTGATGGCACTTGGCGCATTGGTGGCCAAAGAGCGATTGAGGACCAGCTTGGAATCTTATCTTTGGGCGAATCAACAAGTTCAATCAGGCAGACGCTTGATGTGGACAAGGGTCGTGGATCCACAATTTCCTCAATGGAAATAGGTCTCGTTGACTTTGATCTCGCAGCGACTGAGCTCATCACACCTGGACTGTTAGTTGAAGACATCCTTGGTCGCAAGTGTTTGGTGTATTTGGGCTTTGAAGGTGTGCCTTTTTCTGAATTCAATCTGATTTTTCGGGGCCGAGTTGATGATGTGAAGTCTCAGCCCGGGCTTGTAAAGCTCAATCTTGCTCACCCCGACAACAAAAAGCGTCAGCTCATTGCTCCAAAGACTGAAACCAAGATCACGGGTGCAGTGAACAACATCCAGACAACTGGCTTTGTTCTTGAGAGCGTCCTTGATTTAATACTTCCATCGGGTGACTCATCATTTACGACCTACATGCGGGTGGATGACGAAATCATTCGATACACGGGCTTGAGTGGCAACACGCTCACCGGGGTTGTGAGGGGCCAGCTGGGTACTACGCCAGCCAACCACGAACCAGACGCTGACATTGTTTCATTCTATGTGCTTGAAGGTCCTGTGATGATCTTGGCTCTTAAGATCATGCTTTCAGGCGAAGCTCTTTACTACGTTGAAGACGTTGCGGTCACAAACTTCGTTGGCCTTCCTGATTTGAGCTCAGTGCCAAATGCTATCTATTTCAATGGCGTTAACATTCAAGACGTCCATGGACTTACAATCGGTGATTTCGTTACATCCACAGGGGCCACAAATCCTGCCAACAACTTTGCGCTGAGGGCCATCACAGGGATAGTGATCACAGATGATGGATCTTATTTCACGGTTGATGGTGCGGCTTTGGACCTTGAAATGACATCAAGTGCAGTGCTGAAGTTTTCCTCTCAGTACAACACGCTTCCAGCAAAGCTTGGTCTTGGAATGACACCTGATGAAGTGGACGTTCTTGAGCATGAAAAACTCCACACACTTTATTTGTCAGCTCACAACTATCGATTCTTTTTCAAAGACACGATTGAAAACGCCCAAGAGTTCATTGAGCAAGAGATCTACAAGCCCTATGCGGCCTACTCCATTCCAAGGCGTGCACGAAGCTCAGTTGGTTACCTGACTCAGCCGATTCCAAGCTCAGACACATTGACCATCAAAGCTGAAGACGTTGTGAAGCCGCAGAATCTGACTATCAGACGAACCACTGCAAAATGCTTCTTTAATCACATAGTCTACCAATACGAAGATTCAACCCTAGAGTCGAAGTTTTTAAGAGGCCTGATCACCCGATCACAGACTTCAGTCGATAGGATTCCAGTGGGCGCAAAGGCCATGGTGATCAAGTCGCTTGGTATGCGCGATGATCTTCAAGGCGCAACGCTTGCTGAAACTTCAAGCGACCGCAGAATCAATCGCTATGAGTTTGGTGCTGAGTTCTTTGAAAACGTACAGTTAACATTTGGTAAAGGATTCAGGATTGAAATCGGCGACGTGGTTGTCTTTGATCCAACGGGCCTCAAGATTTCAGACACAACCACTGGCACCCGGAACAAAGAGACAAAGCTCTACTCGGTTGAAAACAAAACCATGAATCTAAAAACCGGCGAAGTGACTGTTCACTTGGTCGATACAAGCTATGAGAACGCAGGCAGATACGGGTTGTTCGGGCCATCTTCAAGAATCAAAGTGGGTCTTGCAAACAACAAGTTTGTCATTGAGCCGCTTAACGCTTTCGAAAACCACTTTGGCATTAATGAGTTTCAGCGTTGGACTAGATACACAAGAGCAGGTGTTAAGATTCGAAGTGTTGATTGGACAGATGTGTTTGAAACAAACATCCTGACGATCCAAGGAAACACCATCACAGTTCTTGATGACATGGGTTTCACTCCAGGTGAAGGTTATATCATGGAGCTTGCAGACTATGATTATGAGGGCGTGACAAGCCAGATCAAGCTTTTGTATCTACATTGGCAAGACGCTGTGACGTTCCCTTC
>CALKUJ010000022.1 GCA_937996825.1 uncultured Polynucleobacter sp.
TGCATCACGCAACGATTCGAAACTCTGTGGCTTTTGCGACTGGGCGAAGAAATTTATTTTCACGCTTCATCTCCACAAAACCGTAGTTAGACATGGTTTTGAGTGTGCGTGAGAGATTGCTAGGTTGACGACCTGTGATGTGGGCAAGTGAGCTGATCGATTCAGGCTTGCTTTCGCGTATGACTTTCAAAAGCGCACGATTTTCATCACTCAATACTTCGGCCAAAGAGCGCATGGAGGTAAACCAAATTTTTGGTTCAGACGCTTTGGGTTTGTACTCGCCTTTGGCAATCGCTAATACGCGTTCGCGCATGCGGTCTTGTGACATGATTCCTACGACGATGGTTTTCATGATGCTTTTATCTCCTTCAACACTCGGTCAACTTCTTGGAAAAAATCGTTTAACAACTGAAATGCATCCCGAAACTCATAGGGCACACCTTTGTCACTGACATGTCTGTGCTTATGGTCATGGGCCAGTCGACGTCCTGCAAACTTCAATCGCTTTGGTGGTTTCACTGCATGCGCGTTGTCATATCCCAAAATTCTTCTGCCATAAGGCTCGTGAAGCGTCAGTGTGTAGCGCACCCCGTGTGGAATAGTCGTGCTCACATCAGCGCGCCAAGCCTCAATCTTGATCCAATACCCATTGCCTTGATCTAGGACTTGTCCATGCAAATCGATTGGCGTTGAAATGCCTAATTCGATGTTTTGAGTTGTCTTAATTGTATCATCGGTTGATATCTTTATGGGCCAACCTTAACTCGACAACTACAGATCAAGTGTTAGCTTGCATCACGAAAGTAAACCTGCTTACTATCGTGATGGGGTCTTGGTTAGCCCATAAACAAAGCATCCAATGCCTCAATCAACGCCTGCGGTGGCCGATGCAAATGCACCCCCGCACCTTCGGCGTGAATACCGCGCAAGAACATGTACACCGCACCGCCCATGTGTTGGGCGTAGTCGTAGCCGGGTAGGCGCACTTTGAGCAAGCGGTGCAGCGCCAAGGTGTAGAGCACGTATTGCACTTCGTAGCGTTTGTGCAGCACGGCGTCTT
>CALKUJ010000023.1 GCA_937996825.1 uncultured Polynucleobacter sp.
CTTCACTTATCTCTCGAACTCAGTGAAGGAGTACTTTCACATCACAGGCCCTACGCCGCGAATGGCCAAAGAGTTTTTTGAGAAAGTATTGGTCGATAACTCACAAGAAAATGTTGAGTTCATTCGGCAACAGCTGATACAAGATCATCCAATCGATTTCGTCGTACAAACCAAAGGTAAGCAAAGTGATGTCCGACACATGCGATTCAAAGGACACCCGCGCACACTTGCCAATGGAATGCTCGCATGGGATGGCATCGCGATTGATGTCACTGATCTGGTCACTGCACAGCAATCGGCAACAGCTGCACATGAAGCGAAATCGAAATTTTTAGCGACCATGAGTCATGAAATTAGAACGCCTTTGAACGGAATTTTGGGATTTGCTCAAATTCTGAAAGACGAACTAACGTCATCCCAAGCTCAAAAAGACGTTCAAAAAATCATTGATACGGCAGATACATTGACGCGTATCTTGAATGACATCTTAGATTTTTCAAAAATAGAAGCAGGAAAAATTGACATCGAAAGCAAACCCTTTACGTTTGTTGAGCTGACTACCGCCGTCGGTGACATTTTCACTGCAGAAGCCAAACAACGCGGCTTAAATTTTGCTCTGAATTTGTCAGGTCAAGCCAATACGATGCTGTTAGGTGATCCAACACGTTTGAGGCAAGTCATCACTAATTTGGTTTCGAATGCCACCAAGTTCACATCACATGGACAGGTCTCCCTCAACGTTGACGTGAATTCGACAGAATTACAGCAGGCAAAAGTTCGAATCACAGTCAAAGATACAGGCATTGGAATCACCAAAGAACACATGCATCGGTTGTTCCAACGGTTTGAACAATCAGACTCAACGACCTTCAGAAAATATGGTGGCAGCGGTCTTGGACTTGCGATTGTCAAAGGCTTGATCGACGCCATGCACGGAACCATTAAAGTCGATTCGCGTGTCGGCAACGGCACCACATTCACGATAGACATTCAGTTGCCTTTGATCCAAGCACCCAACGCAACGCTACACAGCGAGACACCCCAAAAGCCGGTGGCTCTAAAAATACTGGTTGTGGATGATGTAGACACCAATCGCGAAATCATCTGCAGGGGTCTTAAAAAAGACGGTCATGAATTTACCCAAGCAGCCAATGGACAACAAGCCCTAGAACTTGCGCAAGCCCAAGTGTTCGATTTGATTCTGATGGACTTGGACATGCCGATACTGGATGGTTTTGAATCTGCCCAAAAAATTCGCGAAGACAGTAAAAACAAAGAAACTTTCATCGTTGCATTGAGCGGTTTCGCTTACGAAAACGACATCAAAAAAATTCACCAGGTGGGCATGAATCTGCACATCGCCAAACCACTCAACCTAAATCACTTGAAAAAAATCATCGCCGAACACTTTGGCACAGCTTAATTAGATTTAACGGATTTAAGCATGTATAAAAAATTTGCGAGTAAAAAAATCTCCGTTTCAATTTGCGGTATTTTCATTTGTCTCATGTGGATAGCCATAGCCGATCAAGTTAACCGCGAAGAAAAGCAGGCGATTGAAACTAAGAAAAATTACCTACACAACATTGCCACAGGTTTACGCGAATACGTCCAGGCTAGTTTTCAGTCAACGGATGACGCACTGCGACTACTGAAGTTTCATTACGAGTCATCTGGCGTCAAAGACCTTCCTGCCATCAATCGTTATTTCAGAAGTAAGGTCATTGACATCAGCACGTTGAATCAGGTCGGCGTCATTGACGAACATGGGATTTACGTTTTTTCAAATTTAGACTTTCACAAAAAAATAGACCTGTCAGACCGTGAGCACTTCAAAGTTCACAAAGAAGGTTATCCATCCCCTCTTTTTTTTAGCAAACCTGTGTTGGGTCGAGCCAGTGGGAAATGGTCCTTTCAAATCACTCGAAAGTTAGAAAAACCTGACGGTTCTTTCAATGGCGTAGCGGTCGCCTCGTTCAATCCCGTTCAGTTTCTAGAACAATTTCAACGTGCGGGCTTAGATTCCAGCAGCTTAGTCGGACTAGTGGGCTTAGACGGATATGCACGAGCTTTGCGGGTAGGAAACAGCAATCGAGCAGATGACACGCTTCGAGATCTGAAGTTACCAATTGAAGTTGGCTACGCTGAATCAGGAAGCTTTGTCAGCAAAAAATTTTTCGATACAGCCGAACGACTATACGTATTTGAAAAAATCTCATCGCAGCCACTTTTTGTAGTGGTTGGAATGAATACTGCAACAGCATTGACCAGCTATTACTACCATCGAAACGTATTGCTCGGCTCAGGCCTCATACTGACTCTTGTAGCAGTTGTGTTAACTTTCCTACGATTGAAATCGATGGAAAACTACAAACAGCTTGAGAGCGAGGTTGCGTGTCAACGACAAGCATATGAATCAATCCGATCCGCTTATGAAGCATGTTTAGAAAAGACCAAAAATCTAATCCAACTCTCTGATACGGGAGTTTTAGCGCTTAGTCACACTGGCTCGATCAAATCCCACATCAAGACAGGTGCGAACAACTTGCACAGATTACAAGAGTGCATTGATGTGACAGAGGCAATTTTGCAAGAATCTCTGCGCGTTGATTTGGGACTCTCGACTCCACAGGATTTTCTCAACATAGCCAAGAAAATGAGTGCAGATATCAACCTTGAAATATTGAGAGAAAATTTCGTTGAAACTTCGTTTTGCCTCAATGAAATAGCTAAGTTGGTAGATGATGTCGAAAAAACTCAAAACTGACCACAAACAACCATGATGCGACTGCCATTTTTTCGAGAGAAAAATCTTGAAATTTACCTCTTACCTACATTGGTATCCTTGGCGACGATTACCTTGTCGGCGTTCATCATCAGCTATGAAAAACAAGAGAATCAAGCCATCGCGTCTTCTATTGTCCAAAACACTGCCACTGTTTTGACCACTCAGCTTGAAAGTAGTTTGGATCAAACATCGGCGTTACTCAGCTCATTGAGTAATCGATACACACAAGCTGAGCAAACGGGGCCGCAGTCGGTTAAAGAATTAACGGCAACCATCAACAAAGAAATTCAGTATTACCCATTGATTGTTCGTGTTGGGATCGTCAACCCAATGGGTGAGATCATCTACACATCCGGCACAACAAATGAAGGCGTAGATCCGAACAAGAAAATTTCAGTTGCGGATAGAGATTACTTCAAATTTTTAAAATATGACCATCAAAAAACCTACTTAGAAGGTCCAATTCAATCGCGCTATAACAATGAATGGACCCTCTTGCAGGCGAGACGGCTAGAAAAACCCGATGGCACATTTTTAGGTGTCATTTCTGTGGTTATTCCAACCGAGGCAATTCGCCAGCAATTGCAAAAGATTGAGCTCGGAAAATTTGGTGCCGTGGTTTTACGAAAACTTGATTTCACACAAATTGCTAGGCACCCACATGTGGATGGAATAGAAAACGGTGTGGGCAATACAAACGTTTCTGATTCGATTCGAGACCTCGTTGCCACGCATCCATACCAAAGCGTTTTTTCCTATAAAGCGACTTCACCTATTGATGGCATTGAACGGTTTTATGTTTATCAAAGGTTTGATCACCTCCCATTTGTGCTGATGATTGGGCGAGCCACATCAGATTTTCAACAAACTTCGGTTGTAACTGGACTCTGGTTACTAGCTATGAACCTTGCTGTCATGTTTCTGACCTTTAGATGGACATACAGAACCGCCAGCCAAAAGAACAGCTTGGAAGAGAAAATTGCCAGTCGCACTCTTGAGCTAGAGGACTTATACAACAATGCACCGACTGGCTATCACTCGTTGGACAAAGATGGAATCATCATTCAAATCAATGACACAGAACTGAAATGGTTAGGCTATTCGCGTGAGGAAATCATTGGAAAAATTCATCCTTTACAACTGCTCACGCCGGAATCAAAAGAGGTTTTCAAGAAGAGCTTTCCAAAACTGATTGAATCCGGTTACATAGATGGAGTTCAAGTCGAGTTCATACGCAAAGACGGATCGACATTTACTGGTCTCATTTCTGCAAGCGTGCTGAAAGATGCCAACAATCAAGTGATGATGACTCGCTCTTCGATCACAGACTACACCAAAGTAAAAACTCAACAAAAAACTTTAGAGAACATACTCGCAGCTGCGCCCATGGCTGTACGAATCGCTTCGCTCAAAACGAATGAAGTGTTATTCATGAACCACGCGTTTTGTGAATTAGTAAAACGCGATGCCGCAGAATCTATTCGCATGGACATCAGTCAGACCTATGTGAATCAAAATGACTTTGCAGAAGTGAAGCGAAGTCTGGCTCAAGGCCAGATGGTGCTAAACAAACTGGTTGAGCTACACCTTCCCGATAGACCAGAAATTCCAACCGTTTGGGCATTAGCATCCTATATGGTCATTGACTATCAAGATGAAAAAGCTGTGCTGGCTTGGCTATTCGATGTGACGAAGCTGCAGGATGCAAAACTTGCAGCCGAATCCGCCAACGTTGCCAAGAGTAAGTTTTTGGCCACAATGAGTCATGAAATACGTACACCGCTGAATGGAATTCTGGGATTGGCTCAAGTGCTGCAGCAAGACTTGCAAGATGCTTCGGCGCAGCAAGATATACAACGCATCATTGATACAACTGAGATTTTGTCACGCATTCTTAATGACATTCTTGACTTTGCAAAAATTGAAGATGGCAAGTTTGAGCTTGAAAGTCGTCCGTTCAACTTTGACGACTTGTTGACATCTACGACGTCTCTTTTTCTTGCTGAAGCAAAGAACAAAGATGTCCATTTATCCCTGAATACTAGTGGGTCTAGCAAGCAAATGATGCTCGGTGACCCAGTACGGTTGCGCCAAGTTCTGACCAATCTGCTTTCAAATGCACTGAAATTCACACACGAAGGTCACATCTCCATCACCGCCGATATTCAACCCATCTCAGCGGATAGATCCAACATTTTGATCACAGTGGAAGACTCAGGCATTGGCATCTCGCAGGAACAACTTCCCAGAATGTTCAAACGTTTCGAGCAAGCCGACTCATCAACATTCAGAAAGTACGGTGGTAGTGGGCTTGGACTGGCAATTGTCAAAGGCCTTGTTGAGGCGATGCACGGAACAATTGCGGTTGACTCTGCACTTGGTCGTGGTAGCAAATTCACGGTTCGTCTCAATCTGCCTCATCAAACCACATCCGAACTTGGCTGTGCAATCGAATCTGACACAAGATTAAGCATCACCCCTTTGAAAATTTTGATCGTTGATGATGTTCAGACCAATCGTGAAATCATCCGTCGCGGCCTTAAGCGTGATGGACATGATTTCTATGAAGCTGAGGATGGCCAACAAGCTTACGAATTAGCAAAAAAATACAAGTTTGATGTCATCTTGATGGATCTTGATATGCCAATACTCGACGGCTTCGCAGCGACCCGCTTGATTCGTCAAAATAGCGTGAATCAGAACACCTTTATCATCGCACTTAGCGGATTTGCTTATCAAGAAGACATCGATGCCATCAGCAAGGCTGGAATGAACCTTCATGTAGCTAAGCCAATCAATCTGAAGAAATTAAAAGATATACTTAAAAATCAGTTTAGTGAGGCGAGATAAATTGACATCCGTGCGTGATTATTTCAACGTGCTTGCAGTAGACGACGACACTTTGATTCTGCGATTGATTGAGGTCGCTTGCCGACCTTTTGATCTAAAAGTCACTATCCGAAGC
>CALKUJ010000024.1 GCA_937996825.1 uncultured Polynucleobacter sp.
TGAAGACGATCAGATCGAGTGGTGCAACAGCATCGCTGAGCAGCACTTTGGGGTCAATGCCAAAAGAGATGCGATGCAGCGCATCACTCATATTCTGCGCAAACCTGCATTTGTACAGTACATCATTCGTCAAAACTATCGTGAGCCTGTTCGTTTGACCAATATGGGCTTATTTGAGCAATTCACATTGGATGTGCAAATCTTCCCTTATGGTAATCAGCAGAAGCTGGTTTTATCTCAAGACGTTTCTCAAATTGAAAAAACTGACTCCATGCGACGTGACTTTGTGGCCAACGTTTCTCACGAGCTCAAAACTCCATTGACGGTTTTATCTGGTTTTCTTGAAACTGTTCAAGAGCTTGAGCTGAATGAGGCTGATCAGAAGAAATACTTGGATTTGATGAGTGTTCAAACTGGTCGCATGAAAACCTTGGTAGAAGATTTATTGACCTTGGCGAAATTAGAAGGTAATCCAGAGCCGCCTGTGACACAAGTAGTACCGATGGGGGTGATGCTCTCACGCTTGCAATCGGATGCTCAAGGTTTGTCTCAGGGACGTCACCAAATCATGGTTGAAAAGAACAGTGACAAAAATGTTCTTGGCGATGATGTAGAGCTTTACTCTGCCTTTGGTAATTTGGTTTCAAATGCCGTGCGCTATACACCAGATGGTGGCAATATCACGATTCGATGGTCTGAATCAGGTGATGAGGGAATCTTCTCGGTGATTGATACTGGTCCTGGTATTGCGCAAGAGCACATCCCACGTTTGACTGAGCGCTTTTATCGCGTCGATCGTAGTCGTTCAAGAGACACAGGCGGTACTGGTCTAGGAATGGCGATTGTGAAGCACGTTATCAGTCGTCATCACGGAGATCTTAAGATTGAATCAACCTTAGGGGTTGGAAGTGAATTTTCTTTGAGCTTCCCGCATCAACGCATTGCTTGATGGCTGTAGATTTGATTTACTTACTTTGGTTACTTGACTCAAAGAGTTAATAGCTTGACCAATTCTTTTTGTCCGACATATTCGACTGAAGTGGCTCTTTTCTTGGTTTGATGATAATGACCTTGCTCATTCATCAACCAAGCTGTTGAGTTATCTTTTAAGAGCATTTGGAAGCCTTCTTTGATCACTCTGGCCTTGAGCTTCTTATCGATGACAGGGAACGCCACTTCAACACGTCTAAAGAGGTTACGATCCATCCAGTCAGCTGATGAGAGATAGAGAATTTCATTGCCACCGGCATAGAAGTAATAAATACGATGATGCTCTAAAAAGCGACCGATGATTGATCTGACTTTGATATTTTCAGATAAGCCAGGAACGCCAGGCTTTAATGCACACACACCGCGAATGATCAAATCAATCTTCACGCCTGCTTGAGAAGCTTTATAAAGCTCTTGGATGATGGTCGGCTCTAAAAGAGCATTCATCTTTGCCATGATGTGCGCTTTTTTACCTTGTTTGGCATTTCTGGTTTCGCGACGAATATGAGCAATCAACTCTGAGTGCATCGTGAAAGGGGATTGCCATAAATGCTTGAGTGCAATTCTGCCGCCAGAGCCTGTGAGTTGCATGAACACATGGTGCATGTCTTCACAGATGGCTTGATTAGCCGTCATTAAGCCAAAATCACTGTAAAGCTTGGCTGTTCTTGGATGGTAATTGCCTGTGCCCAAGTGAGCGTAACGCTTGAGAACTCTTTTTTCTTTGCGTCGACCGCTGGCAGGGATGGTTTCTTGACGTACAATCAGTAACATCTTGGCGTGGCATTTATGACCCACGACACCATAGACCACGTGAGCGCCAACAGCCTCTAATTTTGCTGCCCAGCCAATATTGGTTTGCTCGTCAAAGCGCGCCAAGAGCTCAACCACAACGGTGACTTCCTTGCCATTGCGCGCAGCTTCCATCAAGGCATCCATCACCAATGACTGTTCACCTGTGCGGTATACCGTTTGTTTGATAGCTAGAACATTAGGATCTTTGGCTGCCTCTTGAAGCATTTGCAAAACAGGATCAAAACTTTCATAAGGATGGTGCAACAAAATATCTGAGTGAGATATCTTCTCGAAAATCGTTTCACCAGCGCTGCCTGCGATGGATTGCTTTGGATTGTGAGGCTTGAACTTAAACTTTGGAATATCCACTAAATCGGGGATTTGTGCCAAACGAACCAAATTGACCGGGCCATTGACGCGATAACAATCTGAATCTTTCAGCTTTTCCATTTTTTGCAGATATTCCTGAAGTTCAGTCGGCATTTGCGCAGTGACCTCAAGACGCACGGCATCACCTAAATGTCTCGTTGGCAATTCGCCCTGAAGGGCCGAGCGCAAATCAGTGATTTCGTCCTCAGAAACAAATAAGTCCGAATTACGAGTCACTCTGAACTGATGACAACCCGTGACTGTCATGCCTGGGAAGAGTTCACCCACAAATGTTTGAATGAATGATGAGAGCAATACAAAGCCATGAGGTGTGGGGCTGAGGTGCTCTGGTAAAGCCACTACCCGTGGTAATGATCTTGGTGCTTGAACCACAGCCAAGGTTGGCTTTCTGCCAAATGAGTCTTTGCCTTCAAGAGTCACCAAAAAGTTCAAACTTTTATTGATGACTTTTGGAAAAGGGTGGGCTGGGTCAAGAGCGATTGGTGTGAGCAGGGGCACGAGCTCTTTATCAAAAAACTCTTTGGCCCAACGCTTGATGCTCGGTGTCCACTCGGTACTTGGATAAAACTTGACGCCAGACTTTTCTAGTTTAGGAAGAATGTCTTCTTGAAGCAGGCTGAATTTTCTAGCCACCAATGCATGAGCATTTTTGGTGATGATGTCGTAGGCTTTTTTGATCTGTAAACCATCTGGCGTGAGATTCTTTGGATTATTTTTAAGCTGTTCTTTGATGCCAGACATTCTGATTTCAAAAAACTCATCCATATTGGATGAAACAATACAAATAAAACGCAGGCGCTCTAAAAGAGGTGTTTTAGGATCTTCAGCTTGTGCCAATACCCTTGAATTAAACTCCAGAGCACCTAACTCTCTGTTGAGCAGGGGTATTTGTGAGTTGGGGCTGTGGCCAAGGCTGGGACTGATTGATTGCATATTTATCATTTTGACAAAGCACTATGTCAAAAATATGACAAAATTATTAATCAACTTTGTCATAACGATGTCATATTGGCGTCATAATCTGCGAAGTAAATAAATAAAAGAAAATGAAGTGAGTTCGAACCATTCCAATTCCTCCGATGCCGCAAAAGAATTAGTGGCAGCCGTCGATTTAGGCTCAAACAGTTTTCGCATGGTGATCGCCAAGGTCATCCATTCTGCTTCCGGCACACAATTACAGCCCATTGATACCTTGAGGGAATCAGTGAGGATGGCCTCTGGCCTGGACGAAGAAAAGAAACTTGATCAAAAGTCGATACAAAGAGGTTTGGCAGCCATTCATCGCTTTGGAGACCGTTTGAGAGGTTTCAATCCCAAGCAAGTCCGTGCTGTGGCAACGAATACTCTCAGAGTTGCCCGCAATGCCGATGAGTTCATCCGTGAGGCAGAAAAACTCTTGGGCTTTCCAATAGAAGTAGTGAAGGGTCGAGAAGAAGCGCGTTTGATTTATATCGGTGCTTCACATGATGCTCCTGCTTGTGATGAAAAGAGATTTGTTCTTGATATTGGTGGCGGTTCAACAGAATTCATCATTGGTGATGGCTATGAACCAAAACTTCTGGAATCCCTATACATTGGTTGTGTTTCTTATAGTCAGAACTTCTTCCCAGGCGGTCTAGTCGATGCCCATTGCTTCAAGCAAGCCGAACTGTCGGCGCGTCGAGAGATTGAAGCCATCACCGCGCAATTCTTAAAGTCAGGGTGGAAGCAATCCATTGGTTCATCTGGAACAGCCCGAGCGATTGCAGAATTAATTGCACAAAATGGTTTTAATGGTCCACCTCATGAACTGCCGGTAGATGACATGGGTGGTTTGATCACCAAGGAAGGTTTGTTAGCTCTCAAAAAATCTTTGATTGAATCTGAGTACATCGATCGTTCTCGTTTATTAGGTCTAAAAAGTGATCGTCGACCAGTGCTACCAGGCGGTTTAGCAATCATGTTGGCAGCTTTTCAAGAACTTGGTATTGAGCGCATGGAGGTCACCGAGGCGGCACTTCGTCTAGGTGTTCTTTATGACCTGATTGGTCGATCTCAACATCACGATATGAGATTTGTCACGGTTGAGCAATTCATGCAACGTTATGGTGTTGATCGTCAGCAGGCTCAAAGGGTGAGTAAGGCGGCCCTTCATTTCTTGAATCAATTCCCAGAGCCCAAACATGAAAATCGTAAAGACAATGAGCAAATTCTTGCTTGGGCTGCAAAGTTGCATGAAATTGGTTTGAGTATCACGCACAATGGTTATCACAAGCACTCTGCATACATCGCTACTCATGCAGACATGCCAGGCTTCTCAAAACTGGATCAAGCAAGACTGGCAGCCCTTTTATTGGGTCATACGGGCAAGCTTGGCAAAATATCTGTGACCTCGAATTACATTGACTGGCGCATGCTATTCAGTTTGAGATTGGCTCACGTTCTTTGTCGTCGCAGAACAGACGAGGATATCTCTGGGGTGATCGTGAAAGAGCGTGACAGTGGTTTCTTGATCAAAATTTCAAAAGAGTGGTCAAAGAAAAACCCACTGACACAATTCGGCTTAGAAAAAGAATCGGCCGATTGGAAAAAAATCGGCCGAGAACTCACTATTGAAATTGTTTGATCAATCGACTCAGATCAATTGATCAAATATTCAGCTTAGTTACTTCCTAAAAAATGCTTGGCGTATCTTGGATGAATATCATCCAATCTGAGCATGGTTAAAAAGTCAGCTGTGTTGAAGTCTGGATCCCAAGCTGGATTGCCACAAATCTTTGCACCTAATCTGAGATAACCCTTGATCAAAGCAGGGGGTTCAACTTCTAAACTGCTATTCAATTCCTCAATTGGTAGTGCTAGGCGAGGGAACACGCGGTATTCAATGCTGGTCAAGTGTTGTTCGTTGTTCAACATTTTCGCTAAGCTGGCTGCGTAATGACCGCCATCGCCCATTTGAACGCTGGCACAACCCAACATCACTTCATACTCATTTTGTTTCATGTACTGGCCAAGACCACTCCATAGAGCCATGATGACCCCACCGGAACGATAGTCACGGTGTACGCATGAACGACCCACTTCAACGATCTTGTGGCGCAAATGTCTTAAACGAGTTAAATCAAACTCAGAATCTGAGTACAAGCAACCCATTTGTTTCGCTTGATGTGGTGGTAAGGCTCTGTATGTACCAATCACTTTGAGTGTTTCATTGTCGCGAACAATCAGGTGATCGCAAAAACTATCAAAAATATCCACGTCTAAACCTTCTGTGGAAGGTTTTAGATTGGCACCCATCTCTTCGGCAAATACCTTATAGCGTAAGCGTTGCGCTTCTTTCACTTCGTCTAAGTGTCTGGCCCAGCTCACGCTGATTGGTGCGGCTTTGCTTGTTTGTACAGCTGGCGCTTCAACTTTTTTACCTGCTTTCACGCTGCTTGAGTTTTGCTGAATGCGTGAGATTTTTTCTTTGATGATTTGATGAATCGGGGAAATTCTTTCAGACATGGATTTCTTGTTGTTTTTATTAAAAAAAGAGTCTGTGATTGAAGAGAGTGGATTTGGTAAATCGCTCATTTGTTTCCTAATGATTATTAATATG